>NZ_JBRREF010000002.1:0-112500 GCF_056760135.1 Stenotrophomonas sp. STEN023
TTTTCTGCCTCCCCTGCCCTCGCCCCCGCTCCCGCCGCCCCCCCCCCTCTACCCCCACACCCCGCCCTTCACGCTTGGTGGCCCCCGCTCCAGCAATCACCGCAAGGGCAGCCGGTTATTGAGCTTGGTCACCTCAGCCGCATCCCCTTCCAGGCCAACCCGCACGCTCGCCCCTTCGCGCTTGAACCCGGCCGGCATAATCAGCTCCACGGCCGTCGTCCGCGGCGATAGATCCAACGGCGCCTCCAAGGCAGGCACCACAACCCGCGCCACTTCACGACCGCGCGCATCTTCCAGCACCGCATAACCAGCACCAGTGCCCACATGCCCCAGGCTGTGCACGGTCAACAGCACACGCTCACCGTCGATCTTCAGATCGCCGCGACCAATGCCCAGATCCGCGCGCGTTTCCACCGGCGTACCCGGCGTCACCAGCTCGAACTCGAATACCTGGCTCTGCTTCGGCGCGAACCGCAGTTGGGTACCGACGCTTTTCTCCAGCAACACCTCGCGAACCTCCGCCTTGCCGTCGATCACATCATCACCATCGCGATCCACGCCACTGCGTACACGCCAGGTACCTGCGGCGATATTCCATCCCGTCATGGTCGCGTCCAACGGCGTGTTACCGAGGTTGTAGGCGATCACCTTGAAGCGCTCACGTGACGGCGCATGCACCAGCAAGGCGACCTGCTCGGCACCATTCGACTGGGCGAACTGCCAGCTGACGGTATGCCCCGGCCAGCTCTGGTTGCGCTTCAGGCCGATACCGCCCAGACGCAGGCGCTGCAGGAACTCGCTCGGTGCTTCGACGCGGTCGCTCCACCAGTGGCCTTCGGTGTTCATGTACTCGCGCTGTGCCTTGGCCTGGATGCCGTCGGCGTGCAGCGCTTCCAGGTACTTCTTGTCACCGGTCTGCTGCCAGGCGCTGATCGCGGCGAAGCCGCTGCCGCCCTTGTCGGCATCGGCCACCAACTGCTTGCCCCAGTCCTGCTGCCTGCCCAGCACATCGACATAGTTCTCGCCGAGGTTGGACAGTACGCCCGGCCCGCCGCGCACAACGCGGTAGTCCAGCGCCTGCAGGTATTTGGCGTCGCCACTCCAGCGCCACGCGGCCCAGAAGGTATGCATCAGATCGCCACTGCCCGAGCCCTGGTTCAACTCGCCGCCGCGGGTCTTTCCCGTGGCCCAGTTGATTTCATTGGGCAGGGTGAAGCGTCCCTTGTCGTCCTTGTAGGCGTGGGCCAGATAGCCGTCGGCCAGGCCGGTGACCAGCTTGCGGCCGGTGGGATCTGCGTTGTATTCCCCGATCAGGAAGGCCGGATGCAGCGCCGGGAACGAGTATGGCTTCTGCCATTGCCAGTTCGGCTCGCGGTAGACCTTGTTGCCACCAAACCAGTTGCTGGAGAACAGCAGGTTGCCCTGCGGGTTGCGCAGGATGATGCGCTCGTCGAAGGCCTTCACCGTCTCCATCAGGCGCTCGACTGTGAGCGGATCGCCCCAGTTGAGGTAGAGCATCGCGCTGTTGGTATTGATGCCCTCCTCGTAGGCGTGCAGCTCATCGGTCTCGATGGTGCTCAGGCCATTGGAGAACATGCCGTTGCGGTAAACCGCATCGGAGAGTGCGGTCAGCGAGCGGTTCAGGCGTTCGGGCTCCACGCCCATCAGTGCCAGTCCCGGCCACTGTTGGGTCAGGTCGCTGTCGTCGGAGATACCGCCGCCGAAATCACCGTAAGCGACCTGCCGGTTCTCGATCCACCAGTCGACAAAGCGACGCACGTACTTCAGGTCTTCAACCTGGCGGAACGCCCACAACGGCACGCCCTTCGGCGCCTGCGGCTGCTCGAACGGCGGCTTGCCCTGGCTGTTGTAGCTGATGTAGTTCCAATACAGGCGGCCCAGCTCATGGTCCGGATCGACCCGCAGCAGATCACTCAGATCGGCATAGACGCGCGAGTACAAACGCTGGCGCTTGGAGGTGGTGTGCTCCTCGACCAGGAAGCCCCAGTTGTCACGCACCTGGTTGAAGCGGTCGGCAACATGCTGCTTGATTGCCTCCTTGCGGTCCTTGAACACCAGCCGCACTTCGGCACCGTCCAGCGATGCGGCATTGAAGCCTGGCGCAGCCGAGGCCACCGAGATCCACAGGCTGTCGGCGGTGAGGATACGGTCGCGCAGGTCCAGCCACAGCGTGCGTGCTTCACCCGGCTTCACCGACACCGAGACATCGATCATGTCGCGCGCCGGCCAGATCGGGTCCTTGATGCGGATGTTCAGCGGGATCAGCCCGTCATGCGTCGCCGGCAGGTCCAATGCGGGGATATCGATCGCCACGCCATCCATGCCGTCGTACATGTTCTCCCAGCTGTGCGCCCAGCTGCGGATCAGTGGCTGTGCTGCCGGTGCGTCGCCGACGCCGGACGGAATCAGCACATGCACGATCGGCATCGGCTTGGCTGGCAGGCTGTCGGCAGCGCGCTTGCGCGAGCCTGCGCCCTTGGGCAGCGCCATCACCGTGCTGCGCTCATCCGGCGCGAAACGGCCGTCGATGTAGTCGCGTAGGCTGGCGATGTTGGTGTAATCCGGCAATACGCTGCTGTCGATCTGGTAGCGCTGCTTGACCGTGCCTTCCGGCTCGGCCGCGTCGCTGACCTGGTAGCCCCAGATCTCCTGGATCGGCGTTTCCTGCGCGGTGTTGTGGAAGTGCAGCGTGCCACCAACCTGGTCGGCGAAGCTGTCCACGCTGCGCACCACGCCTTGCGGACGCTTGAACAGGGTGCCGGCCGAGCCTTTCAACTCGCCGTAGGCGGCACCGCGGATCTCGATGCGATTGATGTGCTCGCCTTCGGGAACCGTCAGGTCCAGTTGCTGGCCACCTTCGACATAGGTGTTCCAGTCCGGCAGCTGGAAGTAATCATTGCGGCCGGGCAGGCGCGAGCGGTTGTAGACGCCGGGCCAGGTGGTTTCGGCGATGCCGTCGGTGCCTTTCCACATCCACTGCAGCTTGTCCTTCACATCGGCGAACTCGACCTTACGGATGCTTGTGGTCTGCGCGCTCAGTGCCGGCGGTGCGGCACCTTCCCAGCCATAGCGGTGCCACCAGGCGCGTTGCGAGGCGCTGCCGCGCTCGGCGCTGCGCGGCTCGGCATTGCGCGCAAGCGCGGCAACACCGGCGCCATCGAGCATGCGGTCGTAGACGCGGATCTCGTCGAAGTCGCTGCCACGCAGGAAGTTGTAGCGGCTCTGCACCTGGTAGGGCGCCATCACCCGGCCGGCGAGACCGAGCTGGTCCAGCGCTGCGTCGTAATCACCGGTGGTGGCCGCCTGCGCGACCTCGCGGCCATCAATGAACAGCTTGACGCCCTTGTCCTCGTCCCAGGCGAAGGCGATGTGCTGCCATTGTTCGGGCGACGGATTCCTGTCGAGCTTGAACGAGACGCGGGTGCGGGCCAGGTTGGCATCGGTGACGAAGGCATCGAAGCCGTGCCCATTCCAGTCGATGCGCAGCCAGGCCATGTCCCAACTGCTGTGGTCGGCGTAGCCGACGCGGAAGATCACGAACGGTGCTTCGCCCACTGCATAACGCGAGCGCCAGAAGAACGACAGGGTGCCGCGCTCGGCCTGGATGTTGCCGGGTGCATTCCATGACAGCACGCCGTCGTCCTGCCACTGGATGGCGCGGCCATGCGCGCCATCGTCGACAAGGCTGACCTTGTCCTGGAAGTTCGGCGTGGCATCGCCACCTGCGCTGTCGGCGACGAAGCCCTTGTCCGCCGAGACGCGGAACAGCAGCTCCGGCGATTGCGCGACGGCGCTCAGCGGCGCCAGCAACAGGCCCAGCACGCAGGCGAGGTGGGTGGGACGCAACACGGTTTTCTGGTTCATTGTCTAACTCGTTCCAAATCGGTTGACTGCAACTGCCTTACCCTCATCCGGCCCTTCGGGCCACCTTCTCCCGGGGGGAGAAGGGTCAGACTTCACGTTCGCTCCGGCATCTTCCGCCCATGCCGCTGCGCCCACTTCGGCCACTCCCGTTCCAGCAACTGCTCCGGCCACACGCCATACCAGGCATAACCTACCCGCCGTTCGTTCGGAATATCCGCGAAGCGCGCCACACGCTCGCCCTCGCGGTTGACGAACATCGGACGCCCCTGTTCCAGATCGTAGAAGCGTGCCCACAGCCGTGCGCCTGCCAAAGGTTCTACAAGCACGTCCTTGCCGCTGGACTGCTCCGGTGCCTCGACCTTGCGCATTACCAAGTCCGGCAAGGCATTGGCCTGCAGCCACTGCAGGCCGGCTTCAATGGCTTCGATGGTCTGCAGGCTCGGCTCGGGCTGGCGCATCAACAGCCGCAGCACGCCTACCGACTCGGATACGGCAAGCGATGGCAGTTCGTAGGAACGCGCCTTGGCCGGTTGCAGGCTGACCTCGTCGTATTGCGCTGCCCAGATGGAAAGCCGGCCATCCATGCGTACCTGCGTGGCCAATACATTCTGCAGACCGCGCTGCAAGGCGACATTGGCCTTGCCCGCATAGTCCGGCGGCAAGCCCGCAACCGCGGGCACGCCCTCGGCGATGTCCCGCAGCAGATCCAGCACGCGGGTCATCGCGTCGTCGTTGAAGGTGATCTGGTGCCGGTACAGCGAGCGCTCGGGGTAGTACTGCGGCCAGCCGCCATTGGCGTATTGCGCGGCCAGCAGATAGTCCACGCCACGCTGCGCGGCGCTCAGGTAAGCAGCGTTGCCGGTGTCTTTCCATACCTGCAGCAGGTGGCGGATTTCACGCGTGGTCGACTTGTTGTCGATATTGGCGTCATCCAAGCGATCCGCTGCCTGCAACGCCGCGCGCTCGTCGGCGCTGAACACATGCTGGTAGTCCACCGCCTTGCCCTGGTACTGCTTGGACCAACCGCCGGAGGCGGTCTGCAGCAGCAACATGTTCTCGGCCTCTGCTTCGGTGCGCGACGTGGCCGCATGCGCCGCCGGGAAGCTCCAGCCCGCGCTGATCAACAGCGCTGTCGACAACCATAATCGCCTCATCGCATCCTCCGGCGCGCACCGGGACGCCAGCGTGCTGGCATCCCGGTGTTACTGCATTGGCCGTGCGTATGTTTCATCTCAGAACTTATAGCGCGCGCCGAGGTAGTACTGGCGACCGGTAACGGTGTAGCGGTCGGCCATCTGCCGTGACGAGTCCACATAGCGCTCGTCCGGGGTGTCGAGCAGGTTGATCGCCTCGAAGGTCAGCGACAGCTTCTTGTTGACCTTGTACGACATGTTGAAGTCGACGTTGCGCACGCTGTTCTTGCCGGTCACATCCGGCGTTGCGAACTGGTTGCCGTCCAGGTCCCAGACGCTTTCCTGACTGAGGATCTCGCCGATGTAGCCATCACGGTAGCTGGTGGATACGCGGGCGCTGAACTTGCCATCGTCATAGTACAAAGTGGCGTTGTACGAATTCGGCGACAGGTTGACCAGGTCGTTGTCGGTGAAGGTGGTGGTGATGCTGGTATTGCTGTTGCCGGCCGAGCTGAACATGTATTTGATGCTCGACTCCACATGCGTGTAGTTGAGCTGGATGCCGAACTTGCTCCAGATGCCGGGCAGGAAGGTAAACGGCTGCTGGTAGCTCAACTCGTAGCCCTTCAGCGGGCCGCCCGGAGTGTTGTAGTAGCTCTGCACGTTGAACACGGTGTCGGCGGTGAAGCCAGCCGGCAGCAGGTCCAACGAGTAGCCCATGTCGCCCCAGGTGGTCAGCAGGCGGGTGCGCTGCACGTAGCTGTCGATGTCCTTGTAGAACAATGCAGCAGACAGCAGGCCGCCATCACCGAAGTACCACTCCGCGCTCAGGTCGTAGTTGGTCGAGCGGAACGGATCGAGCTTGGGATTGCCAAGGTTGATCGCGAACACGCGGCCATCATCGAAGTAACCGGTAGGGCCGCCGCTGACGCTGGGTGACAGGTACGCCAAGGTCGGTCGAGCCATGGTCTTGGCCGCACCGAAGCGCAGCACCACGTTCTCGGCCACGTCCCAGGCCAGGTTCAAGGATGGCAGCACGTCCTGGTAGCTGTGGTTGACCACCGAGCGCACCAGCGAGCGTTCACCGGCGGCAGCCGTCGCGCTGGCGACACCGAAGAACGATTCGCAGTTGGCCGAGTTGTTACCCGACGTCGCTGCGTTGCACGGCGCCCAGCCCGAGGCGTTGATCTGGGTGTTGACCACGCGCACACCGAGGTTGCCGCGGAAGGCGCGGTCCCACAGCTCGGTATTGAAGTCCAACTGCAGGTAGCCGCCGAGGCTGCGCTCATTGACTTCGAAGTTGTTGTTGGAAGCACCGAAGTGACCAACACCAGCCAAGCGGTAATCGCCGCCCTGCACGCCGGTATCGCAATTGCAGTTGATGTTGAGCAGCTCGGCGATCTTGCCGAAATCCGGGATCAGCCAACCGTTCGGCACATTGCCGGACAGGTTCTTGCCGAAGCCGGTCAGCGTGGTGCTCAGGTCACCGACGCTGACGCCCGCCGGCAAGGCCTGGGCCAGGCGGCCGTAGCTGATGTGGCGGTATTCCTCCGACTCCATGTCGTAGTCCTTGTAGGCAAGGCCGGTACGCAGGGTAAAGGTCGGGTTGATGTTGAACTGCAGGTCGATCTTGGCGGTATCGAAGGCGTTGTTGACGTAGCTCGGGTTCAAGCGCACTTCGCTGATGTTGCTGCCGCGTGCGGTGCCGTTGCTGTTGACCGGTACCGCGCCATAGCCCAGCCACGACCATGCCGCCGGGTCGTTCAAGGCAAACGGCAAGGTCATGTTCGGCATGTCGCCGCCGTTGCGCATGTCCATCACGAAGCCATCGACATTGCTGTTGTCGAAGCTCACCAAGGAGAACACCGGGCGCTCATAGTCCGAGCTGGAGTGGCCGAGCACGGCCTCCATCTTCACCGCATCGTTGAAGTGGTGTTCCAGGTTCAGGCTGTACTGCTGGAAGGTGGTCGATTCCTCGATCAGGCTGGACTCGGTGCGGAAGTCGACGTTGTCGAACACGCCGTAGACCAGCCGATTCTGCGCATCCACTTCGGCCTCGCGCACCACGATCTGGGTCTTGCCACCGAGGTTGGCGGCGCGGTGCAGGTTGGCGCCGATGGAATCTTCGCGCTGCTCCTTGTCCAGCTTCGAGTACATCGCATCGAAGCTGAGCAAGGTGTCATCGGAAACGCGGAACTGGAATGCACCGGTGACGCCCAGCCGCTCGATCTCATGCGCGGTGCGGATGTAGCGCGGATAGCGCGGAATCCAGGCATTGGTCGCGGTCTCGTAGGCGGCGATGTTCTCCGGCGTATTCGCCGGGCGCGGCAAGCCGTTGCCACAATGGGTCCTGCTGATGCCATAGCTGCCCCAACCGTTGTTGCGGTCCTGGTTGGCCTGGCTGCCGCTGCCAGCCGGGGTTTCATTCGAGGCCGGATTACGCGGCGTCTGCGGGTTGTAGCCCACCGGCGAACAAAAGCCATAGGTGCCGTTGTTGGCGGCGGTGGCCTGGTTGGAGTTGCGGTGGTTGCCGTGCTCCCAACGCACCGGGTTGTAGCCTTCCTCGTAGACGTTGCGCTTGCTGTACGAGCCCGACAGCAAGGCACCGAAGCGGCCATCGGCCCAGGTGTTGCTGATCAGGCCGGAGAAACGCGGATCGAATTTTTCCGACAGCTCGCCATAACCGGCCTGTGCCGATGCCGAGGCCTGGAAGCCGGCGAAATCGAACGGACGCGAACCACGCAGATCGACGGTGGAACCCAGCGAGCCTTCATCCATCTGCGCCGACTGGGTCTTGTTGACCTTGACCTGGCTGAAGAGCTCGGAGGCGAAGGTATTGAAATCGAAACCACGGCTGCGGTTGACGCCACTGCTGCCGTTGCCGGCAGTGGCCAATGCTTCCAGGCCGTTGAGGCGCACGCGGGTGAAGTCCGCACCCAGGCCACGGATCGAGATGCGCTGGCCTTCGCCGCCTTCGCGATCAATCGATACGCCGGCGATGCGCTGCAGCGACTCGGCAAGATTCTGGTCGGGGAATTTGCCGATGTCCTCGGCGAAGATCGCGTCCACCTGCTCGGTGGTGTAACGCTTTTCGTCCAGCGATTTCTGCAGGCTCTGGCGGTAGCCAGTGACGTTCACTGCATCCAGCTGGGTGGCCTCGGCGGCCGCTGGTGCGGACTGGGCGAAGGCAAGGGGAGCAGTCAATACCGAAGCAATGGCGGTTGCCAACAAGGTAACCGGTGTCTTTCCAAAACGGCGCTTACGATCCATGCGGTTGGCTCCTTCCCCGGGTGGGGAATCAAGCGGACTGAGAAGGGTGTGGGGTTGTCCCTGGCGAGTACTTCAAAGGTGCTGTCGGGCCGTTGCGGCCGCGCGTGGACAGCCGTCAGGCCATGGCATGACCATGGCCTGCGGAGGATGAAAGGGCAGGGCCGGAGCTGCGGAGAGAGTGCGCTCCGGTCCCTGCCAAACAGCGGCTATCAGAACTTGTAACGCAGGCCCAGGGTGTACTGGCGGCCGGTCTCGCTGTATTCCAGCGGCAGCGACAACGACGGGTTGGACACCCACGATTCCTGTGCTTCGTTGGTCAGGTTGGCGCCTTCCAGGCTGATTTCCAGCTGGTCACTGATGCGGTAGTGGATCGACGCATCGAGGAAGGTGGTGCCGCTCTGGCCGTGCACGCCGAGGCCTGCGCTGTCGAAGCCCTTTTCGGTGCCCGGCACCTGGATCAGGTAATCATCGCGGTTGGTTGCCGACACGCGGCCCGACCAGTTGGTCCCTTCGTAGAACAGGGTGGCGTTCCAGGAATTGCGCGACAGACCGGTCAGGTCGGCCTTCTGCGCCATCACGCCGGTGGAGGTCACGTACTGGATCTTCGAGTCGACGTAGGTGTAGTTCAGCTGGGTGCCGAAGTTGGCCCACTTGCCCGGCAGGAAGGTGAAGGGCTGGGTGTAATTGAACTCGACACCGGTCAGGTCGCCACCGGGGGTGTTGACCGGGGTGCTGAACACGAACTCGTCATTGACGGTCGCGTTGAGGTTGTCGAGCAGGCTCGCCGGCAGGCCGCTGGTCGAGTACACGCGGCTTTCGCGGGTTGCCTGGATGAAGCTCTCGATGTCCTTGTAGAACAGGCCGACGCCCACCATCGCACCTTCGGCGAAGTACCACTCAAAGCCGAGGTCGGCGGTCTTGGCGCGGATCGGGTCCAGGGTCGGGTTGCCGCCGCTGACGGTGCGCGCACTGCCGCTGACGCTGACGGTGACGCCCGGGGTCAGGCTGCCCAGGCCCGGACGCGACATCACCTTGGCGGCGCCGAAGCGGATCAGGAAGTCCGGGGTGATTTCCGCCACCACGTTCAAGGACGGCAGGAAGTCGTTGTACTCACGGCTGACCGTGGTGCTGATCGGCGTGCCGCTGGCCGTGGCGATACCGGTCGAGGTCTGCTTGGTCTTGACGTAGCGCCCACCGATGTTGCCGCTGAACGGGATCGAGCCGATGTCGAAACCGAACTTGCCCATCAACCAACCACCGCGGTCCTGCTCCTGCACGCTACGGATGCTGGCGGCATAGTCGGCCAATGCATAGATACCTTCGCCGCTGAGCACACCGAATTCATTGGCAATGCCGTTGAAGTTCGGCACCACCCACTTGCCGGGCGAACCGGACATGCCGTTGAGGCTGGCCAGCTCGGTCATGTTGACCGGAACAACCCGGGTGCCGCCGGCAAAGAACGGCAGCGAGGTGGCTTCGTTGCCGACGCGGCGACGCTCCATCGAATCGAAGCTGAAGTTCTTGGCCTGGATACCGCCTTCGAGGGTGAAGGACGGGCCGATCAGCCAGGAGAACTCCAGCTGACCGTTGTCGAAATCATTGGTGACGTAATTCTCGCGCAGACGGATGGTGGACAGCGTCCAACCGGTGGGATCGGTCGGACTGACGCCGTAGTTGAACACCGGCTTGTTCGGGTTGCCACGGTAGTCGTAGCTGTAGCCGTTGACGTTGAGCTTGTCCATCATGATGGTGGCCTGGATCGGGTTCTCGTGCTTGGAGCGCGAGGTACCCACCTTGCCGGTGATGGTGAAGTTGTCGGTCAGGCGGTGTTCGCCATCGAGGCTGAGCTGGTAGAACTCGGTGGTCCATTCGTCGTGGCGGTTTTCCGCGCGGATGTCGACGTTGTCCATTTCCGCATAAACCAGTGCGCCATTACGCACTTCACCGTTCTTGACGACGGTCTGGCTCTTGCCATCGGCCGACGACTTGCTCAGGCCATTGGCCTCGATGTACTTCTCATCGCGGGTGGCGTCGATCTTGGAGTACAGCGCATCCAGGCTGAAGGTGGTGCGGTCGCTGGGCTTGAACTGCAGCGCGCCGGTCACGCCCAGACGCTTCTGGTCATGCTCCATCAGCGTGTAACGGGGGAAGCGCGGCGTGTACACCTTGTCACTGCAGACAGCGGGGAAAGGTGCCGTACCGGTAGAGCAACCCGCGAAGCCAACACCATTCGGATTGGCGGTGTTGGTGGGCGTATTGGCCAGCGCGTTGGCCCAACGCACCGTGCCGCTACCCTCTTCAACCGTCTCACGCTCGGAGTAGGCAACCGACAGCAGCGCGCCGAACTTGCCATCGGCCCAGCTGTTGGCGATCAAACCGGCAAAGCGCGGCATCGCCGATTCGGAGGCATCGTTGTACGAGGCCTGCACGTTGGTGACGATGGTCAGGCCGTCATAGTCGAACGGACGCGCGGTGCGCAGGTCGACGGTGGCGCCCAGCGAACCTTCCTCGACATCAGCCGATGCGGTCTTGCGCGCGATCAGCTGGGTGAACAGGTCGGCGGCGAACACATTGAAATCGAAACCGCGACCACGGTTGGTGCCGCCCTGGCCGTCGCTGCTGCCGACGGTGCTCAGTGCTTCCAGACCATTGATACGCACGCGGGTGAAGTCCGGGCCCAGGCCACGCACCGAGATGTTGCGGCCTTCGCCGCCATCACGGGTGATCACCACGCCGGGAATACGCTGCAGCGACTCGGCCAGGTTGCTGTCGGGGAACTTGCCGATGTCCTCGGCGACGATGGCGTCGACAATGCCGGCTTCGCCGCGCTTGATGTCCAGCGCTTTCTCCACGCTGGCGCGGTAACCGGTGACGGTCACTGCATCCAGTTCGGTGGCAGCGGTGCCGCCGGTGGCCGGCGCGGACGCATCCTGGGCCATGGCAACGCCCGCCTGCAGGGCCAAACTGATCCCCAACGCGAGCAAGGTAACCGGTGTCTTTTTCTGCGAGTTACTTGGTTTCATGTGCTTCCCCTCTCCAAGGTTTGCAAGCGATGCAGTGGCTCCGGCTTGTGCTTTGCGCTGGATGACACCGCTGGTCAAAACGGAAAGTAACAGCTGCGTGGAGAGGGAGCATCTTGCAGTGCAGCAGGACTCAAACAGGGCGGAAACCATTGTCTGATGGACATGAGGGGACGGTAACACGGGCAACCGGAGGGACAGCGGCGAGCAAATGACACCGATAGTCAATCAACCGTGCCATGATGCGCGCCGATTGACGAGGAGACAGGAATGGCGATGATTTCCCCCCGTGTTGTCTGTTTTGGTGAGCTGCTGCTGCGCCTGGGCGCGCCCGGCAATCAACTGCTGCTGCAGTCGCCCACGCTGGACGTGCATGCCGGCGGCGCCGAGGCCAATGTCGGCGTGTCGCTGGCGCACTTCGGCCACGACGTGGCGATGATCAGCGTGGTCGCCGACAACCCGCTGGGTGCGGCGGTGGCCGGTGAACTGCGCCGCCACGGCGTGGACACCTCGCGCGTGCGCCGCAGCGACGGCCGCATGGGCCTGTACTTCCTGACCACGGGGGCCGGCCACCGGCCCAGCGAAGTGGTCTATGACCGCGCCGACTCGGCCTTTGCCAGCGCCCGTGCCGACAGCTATGACTGGCCGGCGCTGCTGCAGGGTGCGCAGTGGCTGCACCTGTCCGGAGTCAGCCCTGCCCTCGGTCTTGAAGCCGCGCAGGCCACCCTGGCCGCCGCACGCGCCGCCAACGAGCGCGGCATCAAGGTGTCCTTCGACGGCAACTTCCGGCCCAAACTCTGGGAACGCTGGGGCGGCGACGCCAAGGCGATCCTGCGCGACCTGTTCGACTGCGCGCACATCGTATTTGCCGACTACCGCGACATCGGTGTGGTGCTGGGCGGCGAATTCCACCAGCCCGAACCGCAGGCGCGCGTCGATGCCGCGGCAGCGATGGCATTCGCCGCCTTCCCGCGCCTGCAATACATGGCCTGCACGCAGCGCACCGCGCACAGCGTCGGCCACCATTCGCTGGGCGCGATGCTGCTGGGCCGTGATGGCACCCGTGCATTGGCACCGGCCGAAGAGCTGACCGATATCGTCGACCGCATCGGCGGCGGCGACGCGTTTGCAGCCGGCGTGCTGCACGGCCTGATCGAAGGCATGGATGCGGAAACCACGATCCGCTTCGGCCTGGCCGCTGGCTGCCTGAAGCATTCCATTCCCGGTGATTTCAACCCAGTCGGCGTTGCCGACGTCATGGCCCTGATGGGCGAAGGAAAGTTCGATGTCCGGCGCTGATCCGCGCGTACGCGCAGTGCTCAAACTGGCCCCGGTGATTCCGGTGTTCACTCCCGACAATGTCGACGATGCGGTGCAGGTCGCGCAGGCCCTGTTCAACGGCGGACTGCCGGTGATCGAAGTCACCTTGCGCACCGCAAACGCGATGGATGCGATCAAGGCGATGGTCGAGGCCGTGCCGGATGCGGTGGTTGGTGCCGGCACCGTGCTGACCCCGGCGCAGATGGAGAAGCTCAAGTCGGTGGGCGGCCGCTTTGCGGTGTCGCCGGGCGCTACCGACACGCTGTATGCGGCGGCGCGCGATACCGACCTGCCTTTCCTGCCAGGTGTTGCGACTTCGTCCGAGTTGATGCGTGGCCTGGAGCAGGGGCTGGATACGTTCAAGTTCTTCCCGGCCGTGCAGGCTGGCGGCGTGGGCATGTTGTCGGCCTGGAATGGCCCGTTCGGCGATGTGCGGTTCTGTCCGACCGGTGGCATCAGCGCGCAGACCGCATCACAGTTCCTGCATTTGCCGAATGTGCTGTGCGTGGGCGGCTCGTGGTTGACCACGCGTGAGCTGCTGCAGGCGCGCGATTGGGCTGGGATTGAGAAGCTGGCAAGAGCTGCGGCGGTGTTGCCGGGTTGATGCTGGGATTGGGGATTGGGGATTGGGGATTGGGGATTGGATCAAGATCAAGATCAAAAGCTGACCCCTCCCCAACCCTCCCCTTGCCTTCGGCAAAGGGAGGGCGCTGAAGCTGCAATTGCGCAGGATGCTGCAGGCCGCACGAACCACCCCCTCCCTTGCGCAACGCGCAGGGGAGGGCCGGGGAGGGGTGCTGTTGCTGTTGCTGTTGCTGTTGCTGTTGCTGTTGCTGTTGCTGTTGCTGTTGCTGTTGCTCTGCTTCAGAGCTTCAGGCGCCGATACAAAGTACTGCGGTTAACCCCCAGCCTTTTCGCCGCCAGACTCACGTTCCCATCGCAGGCCGCCAAGGTCTGTCGCATCACATCCAACGCCAGTTCCTGCAGACTGCCATCCACCACCGGCGTAGCTGCAATGCGTCGCGCTGCCTGATGCAGATACTCCGGCAGCAATTCCCTATCAATCACCGCGCCCGGCTCGGTCAGCGCCACCAAGGTGCGCAGGCAGGCCGCAAGCTGGCGCAGATTGCCCGGCCAGTCGTAAGCAACCAGCGCACGCTCCGCCTCCACACTCAGCACTCGCCCCTGCGCCAACGGCTGCCACATTGCCTGCAGAAGCTGTGCACGATCCTGTGCTTCGCGCAGTGGCGACAGCCGCAGCACATGATCGGCAATGCGGTAATACAAATCCGAACGGAAACGACCTTCGTCCATCGCCTGCTGCAGATCGCAATGCGTCGCGCAGATCAGCATGAAATCCAGCTTGACCGGCTTGCCGCCGCCCAGCGGTGACAGCTCGCGGTCCTGCAACACGCGCAGCAAACGGGGCTGCAAGGCCAGCGGCATGTCGCCGATTTCGTCGAGGAACAACACGCCGCCCTGCGCCTGCCGCAGCAGGCCCTGGCTGCCTTGTCGGCGCGCGCCGGTGAAGGCGCCTTCCTCGTAACCGAACAGTTCGGCTTCGATCAGTCCTTCCGGCAAGGCTGCACAGTTCACCGCGACGAAGGGTTTGCCGCTGCGGCTGCCTTGCGCATGCAGCGCGCGTGCCGCCACTTCCTTGCCGGTGCCGGTTTCGCCCTGCAGCAGCACAGGTAAGCCCGCTTCCAATACGCGATCGGCACGCAGCAGCTGTTCGCGCTGGCCTGCATCGAATACAACGGCGGGCGCGGCAACCGTGCTTGGCAATGGCCGTGCCAATGGTTGCGTGGTGCTGGTCGTCCGCGTGCGCGCGGCCGGTGTTGGCGCATCCAGCTGGCCATGCAGCACGCGACCACTGCGATCCTGCAACATGCCTTCATCGCGCATCCGCGACAACGGCATCTCGAACAGCGCTTCATACGAAGCGCGGCCAATATCACCACGCTCCAGACCGAACAGGTGCAGGCCAACGCCATTGGCAGCCACCAGGCGACCATTGCGGAAACCGAGCACGGCTTCACCTGCGGTGCCCAGCAAGGTGCGGTCGTGGTGCAGGCGCAGCAGTTCGCAATCGCCGATACCGTTCTCGAAAAAGCGGTGCTCGATGCGGTTGGCGGCCAACCGCGCCAGACCCATCGCATGCATCTGCTGCACGCTGGCCGGGCCGCTGATGTCGAGTACGCCGGCCAATTGCCCGTGCGGATCGTGAATGGGCATGGCCGAGCAGCTGAGGATGCCGTGCGGTGCATAGAAGTGTTCGCCGCCGCGTACCTCCACCGCGCGGCCTTCGACGATCGCGGTGCCGATCGCATTGGTGCCCACCGCCGATTCGCTCCAGCACACGCCCGGCATCAAGGCCACGCGGCCGGCCTTGTCGAGGAAGCCTGCGCTGCCCTCGGCGTTGAGGATCCAGCCACTTTCATCGGTGAGCAGAACGATGCTGCCGGTGCTGGCGGTATGTGCGGCCAAGCCATCCAGCTCAGCGCGCGCCAGTCGCCACAAGCGTTCATGGCGCTCGCGCAGTTCGCGCAGGTTGTGCCCGGGCATGGGTTCCAGCGCAGGCTCGGCATCCACCAGCAGGCCGCTGCGCTGGCAGCGCCGCCACGACTGCAGGATGGTGTCGGGCACGGTGCCCACGGGCGTGGTGCCGCGCTCGAAGAACGAGCGGCGGGCGTTGCCCACGCGATGTTGCAGTGCCAGTGCCATGAGCGCTCCTGTGTCGCATTTTGCGACAGCTGTTCAAACCACTGTTCCGATTAACACCACACCCGGACGGGCGCTGCAATCACCTGCGGTTTCGCAGTGCAGCAAATCCGCGCGTGGATTTCCGCCGCCAGTGGCTTTTCATCGTGCCGCAACGCAACAGGCGGAACTTGGCATCGCTCTTGCGCCTGTTGTAGCCACCGCCACACACGCGGCCCACACACCGCTGAACCGGAGATTCCACAGATGAACGCAGTCCTGTCCGCCAAGCCGCATGCCACCGACCCGCAGTCCCTGTTCAAAGCCCGCTATGGCAACTACATCGGCGGTGAATGGGTGGCCCCGCGCAGTGGCCAGTATTTCGACAACACCACGCCGATCACCGGCAAGGTATTCACCCAGGTGGCGCGCTCCAACGCCGAGGACGTGGAGCTGGCGCTGGATGCCGCGCACGCCGCCAAGGATGCCTGGGGCAAGCGTTCGACCACCGAGCGCGCCAACATCCTCAACCGCATCGCTGATCGCATTGAGGAGAACCTCGAGCTGATCGCCCATGCCGAGACCTGGGACAACGGCAAGCCGATCCGCGAGACCCTCAACGCCGACGTGCCGTTGATGGCCGACCATTTCCGCTATTTCGCCGGTGCGCTGCGCGCGCAGGAAGGCAGCCTGTCGCAGATCGACAACGACACCGTGGCCTATCACTTCCACGAGCCGCTGGGCGTGGTCGGGCAGATCATCCCGTGGAACTTCCCGCTGCTGATGGCGGCGTGGAAAGTGGCCCCGGCACTGGCCGCCGGCAACTGCATCGTGCTGAAGCCGGCCGAGCAGACCCCGGCCTCGATCCTGGTATTGATGGAAGTGATCGGCGACCTGCTGCCGCCGGGCGTGCTCAACATCGTCAACGGCTTCGGCCTGGAAGCCGGCAAGCCGCTGGCCAGCAGCCCGCGCATTGCCAAGATCGCCTTCACCGGCGAGACCAGCACCGGCCGGCTGATCATGCAGTACGCCAGCCAGAACCTGATCCCGGTGACGCTGGAACTCGGTGGCAAGTCGCCGAACATCTTCTTCGCCGACGTGATGGACGAGGACGATGATTTCCTCGACAAGGCGGTGGAAGGCTTCGTGATGTTCGCCTTCAACCAGGGCGAGGTCTGCACCTGTCCGTCGCGGGTACTGATCCAGGAATCGATCTACGAGAAGTTCATGGAGCGCGCACTGGCGCGGGTGGCGGCGATCAAGCAGGGCAACCCGCTGGACCCGAACACCATGGTCGGCGCGCAGGCCTCGCAGGAGCAGCTGCAGAAGATCCTGTCCTACATCGAGATCGGCAAGGCCGAGGGCGCGGAAGTGCTGATCGGCGGCGAGCAGAACCAGCTCGACGGCGATCTGGCCGATGGCTTCTATGTGAAGCCGACGGTGTTCAAGGGCCACAACAAGATGCGCGTGTTCCAGGAGGAGATCTTTGGGCCGGTGGTGTCGGTGACTACCTTCAAGACCGAAGAGGAAGCACTGGAGATCGCCAATGACACCTTGTACGGCCTAGGTGCCGGCCTGTGGAGCCGCGATGCTTCACGCCTGTACCGCATGGGCCGTGCGATACAGGCCGGGCGGGTGTGGACCAACTGCTATCACGCCTATCCCGCCCATGCCGCGTTCGGCGGTTACAAGCAGTCGGGCATCGGCCGCGAGAACCACAAGATGATGCTCGACCATTACCAGCAGACCAAGAACCTGCTGGTCAGCTATTCGCCGAAAAAGCTGGGCTTCTTCTGAACCAAGCCCGGATGCGCCCGGTCGGCACTGGCCGGGCGTGATCTGGATCAAGGCGCCAAGCCAGGCTTGGCGCGAAGCTGGACTTATTCCCCGCAAAGGAGATCCATTGATGGACAAGACGATGAAGGCGGCCGTGGTCCGCGCATTCGGCAAGCCGCTGGTGATTGAAGAAGTAACCGTGCCGCGCCCGGCCGCAGGCGACATCCTGGTCAAGATCGAGGCCTGTGGCGTCTGCCACACCGACCTGCACGCCGCCGAAGGCGACTGGCCGGTGAAGCCCAATCCCCCGTTCATTCCCGGCCATGAAGGCGTCGGTCACGTGGTCGCGGTGGGTGCGGGTGTCACTCACATCAAGGAAGGCGACCGCGTCGGCATTCCGTGGCTGTACTCGGCCTGCGGCTATTGCGAGCACTGTCTGGGCGGCTGGGAAACCCTGTGCGAAGCGCAGCAGAACAGCGGTTATTCGGTGAACGGTGGCTTCGCCGAATACGCACTGGCCAACGCCAACTACGTCGGCCTGCTGCCCAAGGAAGTGGGCTTCGTCGAGATCGCACCGATCCTGTGCGCGGGCGTCACCGTCTACAAGGGTTTGAAGGTCACCGATACCAAGCCCGGTGACTGGGTGGCGATTTCGGGTATCGGCGGCCTCGGCCACATGGCGGTGCAGTACGCCAAGGCAATGGGCTTGAACGTGGCCGCGGTGGATATCGACGACAACAAGCTGGCCCTGGCCAAGCGCCTGGGTGCCAGCATCACCGTCAACGCCCGCAACACCGATCCGGCTGCGTTCCTGAAGAAGGAAATCGGCGGCGCGCACGGTGCCCTGGTGACGGCGGTATCGCCCAAGGCCTTCGAGCAGGCGCTGGGCATGGTGCGGCGTGGTGGCACGGTGTCCTTGAACGGCCTGCCGCCGGGTGACTTCCCGCTGGACATCTTCGGCATGGTGCTCAACGGCATCACCGTACGCGGTTCGATTGTCGGCACCCGCCTGGACCTGCAGGAATCGCTGCAGTTCGCTGCCGACGGCAAGGTCGCGGCGACGGTGAGCACCGACAAGCTGGAGAACATCAACGACGTGTTCAAGCGCATGCACGCAGGTGCGATTGAAGGGCGCGTGGTGTTGGACTTCAACGCCTGATCGCAACCGGCCAGCACATCCGCTCCTCCCCCGGGGTGTGCTGGCTGGATTGCTTTTTTTTTGATCAAGCAAGTTCTGCCGAGCATGGCTCGGCACTACATCAGCAATACCGGTTTTGTGGGAGCGGCGTCAGCCGCGAAGCTGATGGACTGGCAGATCATCGCCTACAAAAATTCATGCCGCTGGGAAGGCCCCTGCCGAGCATGGCTCGGCACTACATCACTGCAATACCCTGGTCAGCGTGCGTGCACCGCCGCCACCGGCATGCGGTCCAGCGCCAGCCATGCGTCTTCGACCAGATCCCGCACCTGTTCCCAACGCAGCCGCGAGCCACCGCGTGCCTGTTCCCAGTGTTCGGCCAGCTCCACATCGGTGTCGCCATTGCCACGCGGCCAATCCGCTGCGTGCGTTGCCAGCGCAAATGCATAGGCCGGTTGCAGATCCAGCCAGCCGCGCGCGCCACGGCGGCGCCGCGCGTAGTCGTCGAGGCTGTACTGAACGAAATCCTGCGCCACTTCGTCGGCAGCATGTTGGTTGCGCCTGAGCCGGCCACGCCGCATCAGCTTGGGATCGGCGGCAAACAAGGTTGGCGCAGCGGGATGCTCGATGCGATCGGGGCGGTACATGGCACAACCCTCCCTGTTGGGCGCTCACAGATACGCCTGGGGCCGTTAGGTGGGGGTGAGCGGGGTGTTCAGGTGGTTGTTGGGTGGATGCGACGGCAAAAGAAAAAGCAAAGGCAGAAGCACCCCTCCCCCAACCCTCCCCTTCGCTACGCGAAAGGGAGGGGGCAAAGCGCGCTCAGCTTGCGGCGAGGCTGATCACCGCGCCCATTGCCACTGCAGGCCCACGGTGAAGCCGCGCTCCGGGCCCGGCTCGTAATAGCGCTGGTTGCCGTCATTGACGATCACCGAGCCGATATAGCGCTGGTCCAGCAGGTTATCCACACGCGCGAACGCGCGCAGCGGCCCGCGTGTGGTGGCCCATTGCCGCGCCATCTCCAGGTTCAGCAGGCCATAACCGGATGCGTTGGCGCTGCCCAGATCGTTCGCGCCGATGTCGCTGGCGGCCACCACTTCGGCCGCCCACTGCCACGGCCCCGGCTGCCATTGCCAGCGTGCGAACAGCTGCTGGCGCGGCACGCCCGGCAAACGTGTGCCGGCAGCTACCAGGTTGCTGGGTTGGGTGCAGGGCGAGGGCAGGCCGGTGCAGGTCAGGTAGGCATCACGCACGCTGGCCTGCAGCCAGGTATAGGCCAACTGCAACTGCTGGTCGGCGGCAATCGGCTGCTGCCAGCTCAGTTCCGCACCTTGCCGCCGGGTCGCACCGATGTTGCGGTAGCTGCTGCGGCCACCGCTGTTGGTCGCCACCGCCAGCTCGTCCTCGCTGTCGGCACGGAACAGCGCCAACTCCAGCCGCGCACCGCTCCGCGCCCGCCATTTGCTGCCGATCTCGTAATTGCGGGTGCTGCCGGCGGCCAGATCCAGCGCCAACCCGGCACCACCATCGGCGCGATAGCCCAGCTCATTGAAGGTCGGTGTTTCAAATCCACGCCCGGCCGAGGCGTAGAGGCGCAGATCATCACTGGCGCGGAACACCAGACCCGCCACCGGCGTGGTCGCCGAGTAATCACGGCTGCCGCTGTCATCGGGATTGCTGGCAGTGATGTAGCGGTCGCGCGAACGGAACTGCACCTCACTGTGCCGCGCACCCAGCAATGCCGACCAGCGCGGGCTGAACTGCCACCAGGCCTGCGCGAACTGATCGATGTTCTGCACCCGATCGTTCTGGTCGCGGCGCAGCCGGCCCTTGATGCCCAAGGTGTTGCCGATGAAGTTCTCGTAGCCGGTACGGTGCTGCTGCTGACGGTCGGCATTTGCACCGATCACCAGCTCCAGCGGCTTGCCAGCCAGTTGCCCGTGCCAGGCCCAGCGCGCGTCCACGCCGCCGTAATCGCTGTCCAGGTCGATTACCCCGCCCGAGTGCAGGGGACTGTTCTGCGGCCCCGGCGGGATCGCCAGGAACTGCTCCACCGCGCGCTGCCCCGCATAGCCCATCAGCCGCCAGGTCTGTTGATCACGTTCGGCGCTGTAGACCGCACCGAGCTGCGTCTGCCGCACCGACTTGCGGGTGTTGTACTGGGTAGCCACGGCGGTGGCCTGACGCGGGTTCTCGCGTACTTGCTCGCGACTCAGGCCCAAGGGGTCCTGCGCATGCGGTGCATCGAAGCCGTTGAACAGCAGTTCCAGTCGCTGGCCGGCCGCCAGATCAACGCCCAAGCGCGCATTCACTGATTCACGCCGGGCAGCGCTGTGCTCGCGCCAGCCGTCGGTACGGAAATGGTTGGCTGCCACGTTGTAGTGCACGGCCCCGGCCAGCCCTTTGAGCTGCACACCGGTGCTGGAGCTGTTGTTGCTGCCATGGCTGCTACGCAGCCGCCACGGATCGCCGTCCTGCCCGTCCGCACTCCACAACTGCAGCACGCCGCCAGAGGAATTACCGTACAGCGCCGAGAACGGCCCACGCAGCACCTCCACCCGCTCCGCGCCAAACACATTGAAGTGCGAAAGCTGGCCCTGACCATCGGGCATGGTCGCCGGTACCCCATCGAGCAGCAGCCGTACCCCGCGCACGCCGAAGGTGGAGCGCGCGCCAAACCCGCGCAGCGACAGCTGGGTGTCCTGCGCAAGGTTCTGCCGGTCGCGCGCCAGCAGCCCGGGCACCGCGCCCAGCACTTCGGATACCTGTGCGCCACGGCCATTGCCGTCGGTGCCCAGCGCCAACGTGGTGCTGGAAGCGGGCAGGTCGAAATCATCCACCGCGTGGACCTTGGCCGCCTGGACCTGCACCCGATCCAGCGTTGCGGTGGGCAACTCGTCGGCCAGCGCCGGCAATGCCAGCATCAGCCCGGAGAACGCGAAAAAACGATTACAGGTACGCATCCAGCCATCATCTCCGATCCACGCAGGCAGCGTCATCGCCCCGCGCGCTGAAGTTCCAGCTGAAACCCTACGGCCACGGGGCTCCAGCCCTGTTAGGATGATGCGGTTATGAGCGCGCTTTTGCTGCATCCCGCGCCGAACACCCCCCACTCCCCGCCACTGATACGAGTATCGCCGTGTCCTTCTTTGCAAACGTCGAACAGGTTCCTGGTGACCCGATTCTGGGTCTGACCGAGGCTTACAACGCTGACAGCCGCACCACCAAGGTCAATCTTGGCGTGGGCATCTACTACGACGAGAGCGGCCGCATTCCGCTGCTGCGCGCCGTCAAGCAGATCGAGCAGACGCTGGCCGCCGAGGCCAAACCGCGCGGTTACCTGCCCATCGACGGGCTGCCGGCCTACACCCAGGCCACCCAGAAGCTGGTGTTCGGCGAAGCTTCGGAGCTGCTGGCCGCTGGCCGCGTTGCGACCTCGCAGACCGTTGGCGGCAGCGGTGCGCTGCGCGTCGGCGCCGATCTGCTGAAGCGCCTGCTGCCGCACGCTACCATCGCCATCAGCAACCCGAGCTGGGAAAACCACCGCGCAGTGTTCGGTGCCGCCGGTTTCGACGTGGTCGATTACACCTATTACGACAACGCCGCGCACGGCCTGGATTTCGCCGGCATGCTGGCCGACCTGCAGAAGCTGCAGCCGGGCACCGTGGTGCTGCTGCATGCCTGCTGCCACAACCCGACCGGCGCCGATCTGAGCACCGAGCAGTGGAAGCAGGTTGCTGCGCTGATGAAGGACCGTCAGCTGTTCCCCTTCATCGACATGGCCTACCAGGGCTTCGACAAGGGCATCACCCAGGATGGCCAGGCCGTGCGCATCGTCGCCGAGGCCGGCATCGACAGCTTCATCGTCGCCAACTCGTACTCCAAGTCGTTCTCGCTGTACGGCGAGCGCGTCGGTGCGTTGTCGGTGGTGGGCCCGGATGCGACCTCGACCAAGGCCGTGCAGTCGCAGGTCAAGCGCATCATCCGCACCATCTACTCCAGCCCGTCCACCCACGGCGCCGCGCTGGTCGCCGGCGTGCTGAACAGTGGCGAGCTGCGTGGCGTGTGGGAAGCCGAGCTGACCGAAATGCGTGAGCGCATCCACGCCCTGCGTGCCGGCATGGTGCAGAAGCTGGCCGCCCTGGGCGCGCCGGAGTTCGGCTTCATCCAGCAGCAGGCCGGCATGTTCTCCTACTCGGGCCTGAGCAAGGCGCAGGTGGACAAGCTGCGTGACGACTACGGCATCTACGCCGTCGGCACCGGCCGCATCTGCGTTGCCGCACTGAGCCAGAACAACCTGGATTACGTGGCCAAGGCAGTCTACGAAGTCAGCCGCGGCTGATGCAGCCTTGCTGCTGATGTGATGAAAAGCCCGGGGAAACCCGGGTTTTTTTTGGCTTGAGGGTTGTGGATAAAGCTGTGGAGCAAAGGCCTTGGAGCTTTATAGCACCCCTCCCCTTGCCTACGGCAAAGGGAGGGGGCAATAGCTGCAGCCCTCACCATTTCGCGAACTGCAGCTTAGCCCCCTCCCTTGCGCAAAGCGCAGGGGAGGGCTGGGGAGGGGTGCCGTTGCTCCTGCCATTGCTTTATCCACAAGCCCCTGTGGATATCCAGCAGCTATCCCGGCACCACCCAGGTAACCACCACTGCGGCCACCACCATCGCCCCAAGCCCAATCGCCACGCCAGCGCCATAGCGCCCGCCACCACTGGCGAACGCCAGCACCGATTTGGCCAATGACGCCGAAGCGAGCAGCGCCACCACACCCCAACGCGCCTGCGCCAACTCCAAACCACCTGAAGCCGTAAGCCCGGCAATACTCGCCGCCGCAGCATGTAGTTCACCCAAGGCCGCAATCGTCGCCCCAGCCAAGGCACCGGCCTGCCCGAACAGCTGCCGCAGCCCTTCAGACAGCAACAGCACCACCGCAATCACCAGCGCGATCAGCAAGGCATGTTTCAGCTGGAAGGCCTTGCTGGCCGGCCCCGGCGGCACCGCTTCATCGGCCACATGGCGCAACCCCAGCGCCGAGCACAACAGCAGAACCAGGCACGCTGCCGCCAGCGGCCATGCCGTAGCCTTCAACAACATCGCCGAACTTGTGCCGATAACGGCGGCAAACAACAGCAACGAGGCAAGATTCGCCAACAACGCGGCCGCCACCGAAGGCATCACCAAGGCCGGCGCAGCGCGACTGCTGCGGCCAAACCCGGCCACTGCCGCGGTCGAGGAGGCAAAGCCGGAAAAGAACCCGGCTACCGGCAGACCCCAGCGCGCGCCCACCGCCCGCAGCGCGATATGGCCGAGCATGCCCACGCCCATCACCAGCACCACGATCTGCCACAGCTTGGACGGCACCAGCACGCCCCAGGGATCGACCGCGCTGTCCGGCAACATCGGCAGCACCACCAGCGCACAGGCGGCCAACAGCAGGGCGTCGCGCACTTCCTGATCGCTGATCACTTCCCGGCTCAGTCGCGCCAATGGCGCCTTGGCCCATAGCAGGATCGCCACCACCACGCCCAGCGCCGCCGCCAGCGCCTGCTGCTGCATGCCCAGCCCACCCAGCAACACAGTTATCAACAGGGCGATCTCGCCGGTCAGGCCAGGATCTTCACGCGAGGTAACGCAGTAGCTGGTCCACGCTAGCGCCGCCACCGCCAGCAGTGCGACCACGAATACCGCCTGGCCCAGCATCAGGGCCGCCGCACCCAGCAGGGCCGACAGCGCATGGGTGCGGACGCCAGCCTGCAGGCTCTTGCGCCCACCGTGCTGACGCTCGCGCACCGCGCCGATCAGCAGGCCGATGCCCAGAGCAGTCAGCAAACCATGTGTGGCCTGGTTCCAATCCATCGTGTTCTCCGCAAGGCCCTGAATGGTACGAGGCCTGTGGATAAAACCAATACCCACGGACTTATCCACATCTCATTCCGCTATGGAATTATCCCCAAACGCTTGTGGATAACCCGCTTGCGCCCGCCCTGGCGGGGCTTCTCCTGGCCATCGTACGTGCGCAATGCATCGTCTTGCAGGCTCTGTCCAGATTTGTCCACAGGAAGACAAAGTCTGGCCGCGGCTCGCTAAAAGTGGAGCCAGCCGCGACAATAGCGCCCCTTTCGTCTGAAGGTAGTTGCCGTCCATGTCCCGTACGTCGCTGACCCGTTTCCTGATCGAAGAACAGCATGCCAAGCGCATCAACGCGGACCTGCGCCAATTGGTGGCAGTCGTGGCTCGCGCCTGCACCAGCATCTCGATCGCTGTCAGCAAGGGCGCCCTGGGCGGCGTGCTGGGCGATGCCGGCACCGGCAACGTGCAGGGCGAGGCACAGAAGAAGCTGGACGTGATCTCCAACGAAATCCTGCTCGAGGCCAATGCCTGGGGTGGCCACCTGGCCGCCTGTGCCTCCGAGGAAATGGACCACAGCCAGCCGGTGCCGTCGGAATACCCGCTGGGCGACTTCCTGCTGCTGTTCGATCCCTTGGACGGCAGCTCCAACATCGATGTGAACGTCTCGGTCGGCACCATCTTCTCGGTGCTGCGCTCGCCCAAGGGTGTGGATAAGCCGGGCGACGAGCACTTCCTGCAGCCGGGCACCCAGCAGGTCGCCGCTGGGTACTGCATCTACGGGCCCAGCACCATGTTGATCCTGACCGTCGGCCATGGCACCCACGCCTTCACCCTGGACCGCGAAACCGGTGAGTTCGTGCTGACCCAGCGCGGCATGCAGGTACCGGCGGACACCAAGGAGTTCGCCATCAACATGTCCAACCAGCGCCACTGGGAAGCGCCGATGCAGGGCTATGTGGCTGACCTGCTGGCGGGCAAGGACGGCGTGCGCGGCAAGGACTTCAACATGCGCTGGATCGCCTCGATGGTGGCCGACGTGCATCGCATCCTGACCCGCGGCGGCATCTTCATCTACCCGTGGGACAAGAAGGACCCGTCCAAGGCCGGCAAGCTGCGCCTGATGTACGAAGCCAACCCGATGTCACTGCTGGTCGAACAGGCTGGCGGCGCCGCCACCGATGGCCGCGAGCGCATCCTCGACATCGCCCCGACCCAGCTGCACCAGCGCGTGCCGGTGTTCCTCGGCTCGAAGAACGAAGTAGCTGAAGCCACCCGCTACCACCGCGAGCACGACCTGCAAGACTGAGCCCCGCTTCACCTGTAGTGCCGAGCCATGCTCGGCTGAGGCCTTACCGAAAACCCCCTGTAGTGCCGAGCCATGCTCGGCAGGGGCATTACCGGTACAGCCCCGCTGCTGGGCATTGCTTGGAAAGCCCTTGCCGAGCATGGCTCGGCACTACCTGGACGTTGCTGGGAACGCCCCTGCCGAGCATGGCTCGGCACTACCCATGCGGGGCGGTTCGCGCCACCATCGGCGGTAGCTCTCCGGAGATACCGTCGATGCGCACATGGATTCTGCTGTTGATGTTGCTGGCTCCCGGCTGGGCCTGGGCACAAACACCGGCAACACTGGAACAAGCCGATACGGCATGGAACCAGCTGCGCCTGCACGGTGATGCCAAAGCGCTAGCACCACTGCTTGCTGAAGACTGGCTGCTCACTCATTCCGACGGCCGCGTGCAGCACAAGGCCGACTACCTGAACGAGCTGGCAACCCGCCAGCGCCGCAACACCCGCATCGACAACGAAGACGTGCAGGTCCGCCAGCATGGCGATACCGCGGTGATCACCGGCATCAGCGTGCAGGCCGCCATCAGCGATGGAAAGCCTTGGGAAGGCAGGTTCCGCTTCACCCGCGTCTGGCTGCTGCGCGATGGCCAATGGCAGATGCTGGCTTCGCACTCGTCCCGGCTGGAGGCCACGCAATGAGCGTGCCCGACTTCATCGAGGTCTATGACAACGCACTGACTGCCGCCGATTGCGCGGCAATCGTCGAACGTCTGCGCCACAGCACACAGCTCAAACCCGGCCAGGTCGGCAGCGGTGTATTCCCCGAACTCAAACGCAGCCACGACCTGCGCATCAGCGGCAACGAGGGTTGGCGCGATGTCGAGCAGCGCCTGCAGCAGGCGGTGTTCAACGGCATGCTGCAGTACCTGCGACGTTATCCACAGGTTCTGATTTCACCGTTGATGCTGCAGGTACCCGATGCGCAAGGCCAGGCGCGACGACTGAGCGCAGATGATTTCCAGGGTATGGACGATGCCGCGCTATCCGAACTCGCGCGCACCTGCCTGCGCCCCGGCGCGATCAACCTGCAGTGGTATACGGCGGGCGAGGGCGGCTACCCCTATTGGCACTGCGAATTGTTCCCGCGTGATCCTGGTGGCGAAACCCTGCACCGGCACCTGCTGTGGACGCTATACCTCAATGACGGCTTCGAGGATGGCGAGACCGAATTCCTGTTCCAGCAACGCAAGGTGGTGCCACGTACGGGCAGTCTGTTGATTGCGCCGACGGCGTTCACCCACACCCATCGTGGCAATCGCCCGCAGGGTGGCGACAAGTTCATTGCGACCAGTTGGATTTTGTTCCAGTCGGCGCAGCGGTTGTATGGCGAGGCGACAGAAGCCGGTGGGACATGAGATTCCTCCCGCTTGCTCTGACTTCTCTGTTGTTGTCGGCCTGCGCTTGTCCACCGCCGCCAGCGATGAAACAAGCCTCACCTGCTGTCAACAGCCTTTGTGAGCGCCACATCGGTGTTCCTCAACCCGTTTCCCTCGGCGAGCTCCTCGCAAACGGTCATGAGTACGAAGGGCGTGCTGTCTCCGTTTCAGGCTACTACGTGCATGGCTTCGAGCACTCGGCGCTGTATCGAGACGCAGGCGTGGATATCTACGCGCGCAATTTCGACGAAGGCATTTGGATCGATGGCCTTTCACCTCTCCAAGCCGAGCCGGAAACTCATGTACTTCTAACGGGTGTCTACACAAAAAAAACAGGCGGTCATTTGGATAAATGGCCAGGCAGCCTCTGCGTTGTGCATGTACGACCTGCGTCCTGAGCAGTGCGTCTTTGGTAGAGCGGAGCCATGCTCCGCTGGGACGTTAGGAGTAACCAATGTGGGAGCAGCGTCAGCCGCGAAGCTGGTGAACCAACCGAGGTGGAAAAGATGATCGCAGCTTCATTGCTGTCGCTTCGCGGCTGACGCCGCTCCCACAACCGATACGACGCGCTGCCGAGCATGGCTCGGCACTATAGGTGGGGCTTAGAACAATTCGCCCTGCAACGACGGCTTTTTCGGCGGCAACGGTGCAATGAACTTGCTGCAATCCAGCCACGGCCACTGCTGACGCGATGCGTTGAAGCCCAGGCGTTTGCTGGCCAGCTTGAAACGGTTTGCCAGCAGGTCGGCATACACACCCTCGCCACGCATGCGCTTGCCGAACTGGCTGTCGTAATCCTTGCCGCCGCGCAGTTGGTTGATGGTGCTCATCACGTGCTCCGCGCGCTGTGGATAGTGCGCATCCAGCCAATCGCGGAACAGCGGTGCTACTTCATAGGGCAGGCGCAGCAGTACGTAACCGGCGCTGCTGGCGCCGGCATCGCGTGAAGCTTCCAGCACCGACTCCAGTTCAGCGTCGTTGATCCACGGAATCACTGGCGCCACCATCACGCCGACCGGAATGCCGGCATCACTCAAGCGGCGCATCGCACGCAGCCGTGCATGCGGTGCCGACGCACGCGGCTCAAGCTTGGCGGACAGATGCGGGTCCAGCGAAGTCACCGAGAAGTGCACGCTGACCAGTTGCTGCTCGGCCAAGGGCGCGAGCAGATCCATGTCGCGCTCGACCAGCGCGTTCTTGGTGATCAGCGAGAACGGGTGCCGGGTTTCCTGCATCACTTCGATCAGCTGGCGGGTGATGCCGAGCTTGCGCTCGATTGGCTGATACGCATCGGTGTTGATGCCCAAGGCAATCGGCTGCGGTACATAGCCGGGCTTGGACAGCTCACGCCGCAGGACTTCGGCGGCATTGGTCTTGGCGAAGATCTTGGTTTCGAAATCCAGGCCCGGCGACAGATTCAGATAGGCATGCGTCGGCCGTGCGAAACAGTAGGAACAACCGTGCTCGCAACCGCGATACGGATTGACCGATTGACTGAAGCCCACGTCCGGCGAGTTGTTGCGGCTGATGATGCTGCGCGCGGTCTCCGGGCGCACATCGGTGCGCAGCCGGGCGGCGGCGAATTCCTCACTCTCATCGACCGCCCAGCCGTCATCGACGGCTTCGCTGGTCTGGGTTTCGAAACGGCCGGGCAGGTAGGTGCTGGCACCGCGGCCCTTGATCGGGGTAGGCATACGCCTACCCTAACGCCGGCTGGTCGCAGGATCTGCGACCAGCCGTATTCACCTTGCGCCTGCTTCAGCCGGCCTTGGGCTTGATCACCAGGGTGGCGCTCATGCCGGCGCTGAGCACGGCGTCGGCGGGAACCGACTGCGGATCAATGCTGACCCGTACCGGCACGCGCTGCGCCAATCGCACCCAGTTGAAGGTGGGCTCGACTTCGGCCAGCAGGTTGCTGCTGGTAGGGCCGGCCGCGTCAGCGATACCGGTAGCAATACCTTCGACCTTGCCCTGCAAGTGCACACCGCCAGCCATCAGGCGGATATCCACGGCATCGCCACGATGGATCTTCGGCAGCTTGGTTTCCTCGAAGTAGCCATAGACCCACATGCCTTCGCTGGCAACCAGCGCCATCCGTGCCTGGCCGGCGGCGGCGTAATCACCAACACGCACGTCGAGGTTGGTGATGGTGCCGTCGGCGCTGGCGCGTACTTCGGTACGTGCCAGTTCCAGCTGCGCCTGTTGCAGGATGACACGCGCCTGCTGCAGGGCGGCGCTGGCTTGCTGGCTGCCGGCGCTGGCGGCGTGCGCGCTGGCCTGTGCCTGCTTCCAGCTGGCCTGTGCTGCCTGCGCAACGGCGCGGGCATCGGCCTGCGATTCGCGCGAGACGATGCCGTCGAGCTGGGCGCGACGCTGGGCCTGTTCCTGGCGCATCTGGAACTCGGCCTGGCTGGCGCTGGCGCCGGCACTTGCCGCCGAGATCGAGGCACCGGCAGCGCGCGCAGCGGCTTCGGCGGCCTGCAGATCGGCCTCGGCTTTTGCCACTGCCAGTGCATAGCGGTCGCGGTCGATGACGAACAGCAGCTCGCCTTTTTTGACCCGCTGGTTGTCGTGCACGGCGACTTCGGTGACCAGGCCGGACACATCCGGCGCAATGCGCACCACCTCGGCACGCAGGCGCGCATCGCGCGTCCAAGGGCTAAGCATGTATTGGTGCCAGACCACATAGGCAAGCACTGCGGCCAGCAGCACCACCACTGTGGTGACACCGCCTCGTATCAGGCTGGCGGTTTTCATCGGTACATCCTCAATCAGGAAAAGTGCGGCAGGAACAACAACAAGGCCAGGCAGTAAACGCTGGCAAACAAGGCAACGCGCACCAGCGAGGGGTGCAGCGCGCGGCGGTACAGGCCAACCCGGCCCAGGCCGTAATCCAGCAGGCCGAACACAGGCAGCAACAGCACCACCAGCACCAGCGAGCCGGGGAAATAGATATCGCCGATGGATACTTCAAACGGCATGGCGGGCCTCCTTCAGGCGTTGCTGGCGACGTGAACGCTGCACGTAGGCGGCCAGCACCGAGGCGCTGTCGTCCAAGCTCATCTGCAGCAGGTACAGGTGATCACGCACGGCGCGCAGCGCCTGCGGTTGCGGGCCGGCCAGCTCGCTCAGCGCGCCCTGCACGCTGGCCTTGGCATCGCGCAGGGTGCGTGCCTGCGGTTCGCGGTAAAGCTGGCCGAGCAGTACCAGCGCCTGTTCGATCCGTGCGCGCAGCGTGGCTGGCAGCTGTTGCTCGGCAAGGTCATGGCGCAGATCGATCGCGCAATGCCCGGCTTCGTGCACCAGCAAGGCCCACTCGAACAACTGCCGTGACGGGCGGCTGCCGGGCGCGGTGCGGCTGGCTACCTGTTGGAACAGTTCGCGGCTGACACTTTCAAACTTCGGCAGCAACCCGGGCAGCGGTGCGCTTACCGCCAACTGCACCTGCGCCCGCAGGCGCTCCAGCAGGCGCCGCTGGCGTTGCTTGCTGCCGGGCAGGCCCGGCACCAGCATGAATACACCGGTTGCGATGAAGGCGCCGACCGCCAGCGTCAACGAGTTGTCCAGATAGCTCTGCGCGCTGGGATGGAAATGCGGGCCCATGTTCCACGAGACCAGGATGCCGACGTTCAAGGCCAAGCCGGTCACCGCGAAGCGCGGCCGGGTGGAGATGTACAGCGAGGCGATCATCGATGGCAGGGTCAGCAACACCAGCATCGGGAAGTCGGATCCCAATGCCATCGCAATGAAGCCAGGCACCGCGAAGAACGGCGCTATGACATGGCCGATGGTGGCCCGACGCACTACCCACAATGGGTCGGGCGCAGCGGAGGACATCGCCACCAGCGCGGCCATGCCGAATACCGCCAGACCGCCCTGGTTCCAACTGCTGCTCAGCCACAGCAGCGACAGGGCCAGCATCACCACGAAGCAGCGTACAGCTGCCAGGGCAATCGCATACCAGTCATTGGCGCGGGTAAAGCGCACCTTGCTCAAGCGCGGCGCGCGTGCCCGCAGGCGGCCGTTGCCGGTTTCCATACGCGCCTTGGCGCCTAGATAAGCCTGCAGCTCTTCGGCAAAGCGGCGCACCAGCAAGGCGCTTGCATCGAAGCCGGTCTGCAGGTCTGCCGGCAGCGCGCGCCGTTCGCGGGCGAACACGCCATTGAGTTGTCCACACCAGTGCTGCAGCGCCTTGGCCAGGGCAGGGACGTCATCGCGCAATGCGCTGTCGTCCAGCAGCTGCGACAAGGGCTTCAGGCTTGCCCGCACCGCTGCGACCAGGGCGTCGTCCTTGCTGCGATGCAGGCGATCGATATGGTGGTGCAATGCCTGGAAACGCGAGGTGGCTGCCATGAAGTGCTGGTTGATCAGCTTCAGCTGGCCGTTGTTGCTGCGCAGGATCGGGTCGTCGAAGTACGCCATCGCACGCAGGTCTTCGAAGTTGATCGCGCCTTGCACCACCCGGCTCTGGGTGCGCTCGATCACTTCAAAGCCGTGCAGGCGGCCGCCGATCGCATCGGCGACAAAACCCAGGAAGTCATTGAGGTTGCCGTCATCGGCGGCGCGCAGGCCGGCGCGCAGGCGGTTGGGCCACAGCACGTCGAACACCACGCTGGTCACCGCCATGCCGAGCAGCACCTCGCCGGTGCGCTCCAGCGCGCTGTTGAGGATGTTCTGCGGATGGTTGAGTACCGGGAACACGATCATTGCCACGGTGTAGCCGGACAGCACGAAACCGTACGAGGCCATGCCGCGGCTCCACACCGAGCCGCCGGCACAGAAACCGGCCCATAGCGCCATCACCGTCACCAGGGCGACCGGGCTTTGCGGGAACAGCGACACCAGCAGCACCGCCATCGCACAGCCGACCACGGTGCCGACGCCACGATAGAAGGCCTTGGCCAGCACCATGCCGGTATTGCGGTTCATCACCACCAGCACGGTGATCATCGCCGTGCCGGGCGAGCTCATGCCCAAGCGCATCGCGATCCAGCCGGACAGGTACAAGGCCACCAGCACCTTGCCGATGTAGGCCCATACCGCGCGTTCGCCGCTCATGGCCTGGGCGAAGGTGTGCAGCCAGGGGGTGGGGGACTTGGTGTCAGGGGACTGCTGCGCGCCCGGCGCGTACTCAGCCGGTTGGGAGCTCATGGTTGTTGTTCCAGGCCCATCAGGATGCGGGTCAGCACGGTTTCGGTGCGGCGCAGTTCTGCCGGCTCGACGCCGCTGAAGAAGTGCTGCAGCTGCTGGATCACCGCCGGCATCACCTGCTCGATCAGCTGCTCGCCGGCCGGGCTCAGCCGTACCACCAGCTTGCGCCGGTCCTCGCCGCTGGGTTCGCGGCTGACCAGGTCCTTGGCCAGCAGCTGATCGATCAAACGGGTGACGTTGGACGACTTCTCACTGGCCGCCTCGCTGATCTCCGACGGGCTCAGGCCCTGCTCGGAGCCATCCAGCATCATCAGCACGTTGTACTCCGGATGGGAGATGCCGTATTCGCGCATCAGCTGGTTGCCGTGGTCGCAGAACAGCTTGTGCACCAGCTTGATCAGCCGCGCCAGCATGGCCTGGTCGCGCGGAAAACCGGGGTGGCGGGCACTGCTGATCGCCAGCTTCTGGTCGATGCTGGCGTAGCCGCCGGCGGCGGGGATGGGTTTGTCCATCCCGGTATATTACATTTATGTATTAAATGATGCAATGCACAAATGCCAGCGGCTTTTGTAGGAGCGGCGGCAGCCGCGAAGCTGACAAGCCCGTCGCGCAAAGCGCATACCCGATTACATGGCCGCCGAGCGCTTTCGGTGCCGGAGCCAGCTGTGGCTTCGCGGCTGACGCCGCTCCCACAACAACGAGGCTTACCTCATCGGCGAATGCACCGCAGCTTTTGTAGGAGCGGCGTAAGCCGCGAAGCTGACCATCCCGCCGCGCAAAGCGCATACCCGATTACATGGTTGCCCAGCGCTTTCGGCGCCGGAGCCAGCTGTGGCTTCGCGGCTGACGCCGCTCCTACAAAAACCAACCCGCCCCTGGCGTCATCGGCGATGGCTAGAATCGGTGGATGCGCGAAGCCCTCCAAGACCTGTGGACAAGTCTGTCCAGCATTCCCCACGTCGCCCAGATCCTGGCCGCCGCCTATGTCACCTATCTGTTGGTGCTGGCCTGCTACATCGTGCTGCAGAAGCGCGAGCCGGTGGCGACGCTGAGCTGGATCCTGTCGCTGGCGGCGCTGCCGTACATCGGCCTGTTCGTGTTCTATCTGTTCGGCCCGCAGAAGATCGTGCGCCAGCGCCTGCGCCGTGGCCGTTCGCGCGAGGGGATGAGTACCTATGACGCAGTGTGCCCGCCCGATGCCAGCTGCACCGAACTGGCGCGGGTAGGGCAGGCCACCACCGGGCTGTCGCCGAGCACCGCCACCGATGTCGATTGGCTGCTGGATGGCGCGGCGACCTATGCCGCCATCATCGACGCGATCGGCAAGGCGCGCCGGCACGTCAACCTGGAGTACTACATCTTCGAACCGGACCATGCCGGCACCGCCATGCGCGATGCGCTGGTGGAACGCGCCCGCGCCGGCATCAAGGTGCGGCTGCTGCTGGATGCGGTGGGCTCCTCGAGAGTCGGCAGGAAGTTCCTGCGGCCGCTGCTCGATGCCGGCGCCGAAGTGGCCTGGTTCCACCCACGCCAGCTGCTCAAGCCCTTGAAGCGACCATGGTTGAACATGCGCACCCACCGCAAGCTGGTGGTGGTGGATGGCGAAGTCGCCTTCACCGGCGGCATCAATGTCACCGACGAAGAAGACGACAGCCGCAACCCGAACGCCTACCGCGACCTGCACATGCGCATCCGTGGACAAGTTGTCCACAGCCTGCAGCTGGTGTTCCTGGAAGACTGGATCTACGCCACCGAACACGGCCCGGAACTCTTCGAGCGCGAGGACCTGTTTCCGGCCGATGTGCCCACCCGCGCACAGGGCGGCATCGATGCACAGGTGCTGGTGTCCGGCCCCGATTCCGCGTGGGAGCCAATTCATCGCCTGCACGTCGCCGCCATCCAGGAGGCCAAGCATCGTGTCTGGCTGGTGACGCCATATTTCGTGCCCGGCGAGGCTGCGCGCATGGCGCTGACTTCGGCCGCACTCGGCGGCCTGGACGTGCGCCTGATGGTACCCAAGCAAAGCGACTCCAGGTTTGTCACCCTGGCTGCGCGCTCCTACTTCGACGAGTTGCTGGAAGCGGGCGTGCGTATCTTCGAGTACGGCCCACGCATGCTGCACAGCAAGGCCTTCATCGCTGATGACGACACCTGCATCGTTGGCACGGCCAACTTCGACCATCGCAGCTTCCGGCTCAATTTCGAGCTGTCGATGATGTACACCGACCACAAGCTCACCGGCGAACTGGAGGCCATCCTGCAGGCTGAATTCGACAGCGCCGAGGAAGTGCAGCCAATCCGCGACCGTTCGCTGTGGCGCAAGCGCCTGCCGGAGGCCTTCGCGCGCCTGGCTTCGCCCTTGTTGTGAGGCAAATACCTCAGTAGATCCCGTGCCGGTCTGTAGCTAGCCAGCCTGAATCGCGCTGGCGGAAGCCCGCTTGTTTCGCTGAAGCTACCGGCTGTCCGGTACAGCACCCAAACCCTTGTTCATGCATGGAATCGGCGCTGCCAGCGCCGTTACACTGCACGCCTCTGATAGGGAGATCGTCATGTACTGGCTGTTTCTATTGCTCGCGCTTGGCGCGTTTCTGTTTGCCTTCACCACGGCGCACGCCTGGTTGCTGGTAGTGGCATTGCTGGCAGCTCTGGTGTTCCTGCTGCTGTGGGCAAAAGGCTTGTACGTGGCCCGCTTCGGCGGTGTGAGTTCGGTGCCACGCCCGCTGCATGCCGCTGAGTTGCAGGCGCTGCGCGCGCAGTTCCAAGCCAGGACCGATCCAGAGACCGCGGCGACCGTCGCGCCGCCTGCTCCCGCACCTGTCAGCCCGCCAGCCGCTGCTGGCGACCGCGAGCCAACACAGCCATGACCGTACTCAGCGTCAACGTCAACAAGATCGCGGTGCTGCGCAATTCGCGCGGCGGCAATGATCCGGATGTGGTGCGCGCAGCGATGACCTGCCTGCGCGCGGGTGCACATGGCATCACCGTGCATCCGCGTCCCGATCAGCGCCACATTCGTGCTGCCGACGTCTTGCTGCTGTCTGCACTCACCCAGCAACACGGCGTCGAGTTCAATATCGAAGGCAATCCGTTCGCACCGGCACGTGAGGGTTATCCCGGCCTGCTTGAGCTGTGCGAACAGACCCGCCCGGCGCAGGCGACGCTGGTGCCCGACAGTGACGGCCAGCTCACCTCCGATCATGGCTTCGACTTCGCTCGTGATGGTGAGCGCCTGCGCCCACTGATTGCCACCCTGAAGTCCTATGGCTGCCGGGTCAGCTTGTTCGTCGATGCCGGCAATCCGGATGTCGCTCAGGCTGCGGTGCTCGGCGCCGATCGCGTCGAGTTATACACAGGTCCTTACGCCGAAGCGTATGCCGCTGGCGACCCCTGGCAATCACTGGCGCTGTTTGCCGATGCCGCACGCCGTGCGCAGGCTGCCGGACTCGGCGTCAACGCCGGCCATGACCTGTCGCAGGCCAATCTGGCCGCGTTCCTGGCGCACGTTCCCAACGTGCTGGAAGTCTCCATCGGCCACGCCTTGATCAGCGAAGCACTGTATACGGGGCTGGAAGCCAGCGTCGGCGGCTATCTTGCAGCAATTGCAGAAGCTGAGAGCTTGAACAGCTAAACCGTCGTGGTTCGCTGCTGATTGCAACAATGGCCACCGCCGGGCCGGGCTTATTGGCCGATAAGCCCGGTCCGGCTGCTGCATGGGGGCACTTCCATCGCCCCCGGGGGCGTTGTCACAGCCCCTGTCGTCAGAATTGCATCCACACACTTATCCACATACGTTTGCACAGGGTTTCGTAGGGATTTCCCCTGAACAGCTCAGCGTTGTGGATAGGCTGGAAAGCGCCAGTTGGAATCTCTCAGCGTGTGGTTTCCTGTGAATCTCCATCGCATGCTTTTCCTGCCTTATCCACAGGTGGAAGTCGCCTCGAAGCGACGCTCGAAGGGTCCGATTTACAGATTTTTCAAGCTGGAATCGGCGGCAGGTACATACAGGCCAATCTGGTTGATCGCAGCGACGGTCGAGTTCCTAGAACTTGCTTGTCGGCTGTTCAAGGGCAGAAACGCGCCACCATAAGTACCCAAAGTCCGCCTTCAACAGCCATTTTCGGATAACTCATCATTTTCTACGCGCACGCTCCACGCGCTCACAGCAAGGAGAGTGTCGGTTGGAAAGACGTACTTTTGCGAGGGAGACCGGCGCGCCGCTTCCGCGGCCTGATCCAGTGCGGGCGTCGCCGATCGCGAATTGCAGGAGTTATCCACAGGATTCCTGTGAGGGGCAGGGACAGGCTGAGCCGAGCAGCGCTCGCGGCGTTCAGTCCGAGATATCCACAGTTCTGGAAGAACGCTTGTAGTCGCTCCGGGATCAGCGCTTTTGGGTTTCCACGTGGATCGCACGGCAGTAATCCACAGCGAGTTTCGGACTTCTTCAACCATCTTGAATACAGCAGAGCCTTATCCACAGAAAGCTGTGGGTAAGTAGCTACCAGGACGCTATGAGCAAGTGCAGCGGGCCAAGGCCAGGCCCTGGAAGAATAGGGAACCAGCACCAGCAAGTCGCCCTCGCGGCATGCGGGACGGCTTGAGCCCCTGTTTGTGGCTACGATCTGCGGAGTTCTTCAAATGCCGTAGTTCGGGCAAGCGCAGCGCTCCCGTTGGCAGGGGGCTACAGGGTTCCAGTCTTTCGTAAACGCCGTGCGAATACAGGGCTATTAGCTGTGCAGCAGCACAGTGAAGCTGTCCAAAGAAGGCTGTGATAGACCATTGCCGCCATCCAGGCAGCGCTGGACGTCATGCCCGTGGGCTTCTCTCCCGGGGTTCGAGATACCCATTGCCCAGTTGCCGGAATGCTTCCTCCGGGTACGGGCGAGGGGTTTGAAAAACAAAAAAAAACGCCCCCACCAGGAGGGCGTTTTCCAGTCGCGTCATGACTTGGTATTGCAGTATTGCTTACTGCACGAAGCCAATCTTCTTCATCTGAGCGTTCTTCGCCTGGGCCAGGATCTTGGCCATGACGTCGTACTCCGAATCCGGGCTTGCTTCGATGCGAAGTTCCGGCTGGTTGGTCGGATCCTTCTGTACTTCTTCTTCCATCTTCTGCTGCAGGTCGCCCACGTTGACTGGACTGTTGTTCCAGAAAACCTGGTTGCTTGAATCGACGCGAAGGTCGATCGGCGGCGGCGGCTCGCGCAGCTGCGGCGGCGGATTGATAACCCGCTGCGGCAGATCCACGGCGATCGGATACGTCATGATCGGCGCGGTAACGATGAAGATGATCAGCAGCACCAGCATCACGTCCACGAGGGGCGTGACGTTGATGTCGGCCATTGGGCCCCTGTTTCCACCACTACTGAATGCCATGTCTTATTGCCCCTGCTTGTCTTTGGTGGCAACGAAACCGACATCCAGCATGCCCTGACCCTGCGCGATCTTGGTGACCTCGTTGATCACCTTCATCTTGGTGGTTTTATCACCACGCAGATTCAGCGGCGGCTGCGGCGTCTGCTGTGCAGCGGTCGCGAAACGTGACTCCAAGGTCTCCTTGGAGACCTCTTCGTCGTTCCAGTAGAGCTTGCCGTCTTCCTTGACCGCCACCGTAATCGGATTCTTGCGATCAGGCGCAGTATCCGGATTCTGGATCAGGTTGGCTTCCGGCAACTCCACCTTGACCTTGTGGGACATCAGGGGAGCCGTGATGATGAAGATGATCAGCAGCACCAGCATCACGTCCACGAGGGGAGTGACGTTGATGTCGGCCATTGGGCCGCTGCTGTTACCACTACTGAAAGCCATAACGGGCTCCGTCTATATCGTTGCGAAGACTTACTCGACGTACCGGATTAGCGAACGCGCGAACCGGTGGCGAAGAAGTCGTGCAGATCGTGAGCGAAGGTGTCGAACTTGCTGACAGTCGCGCTGTTGATCTTGCTGAAGAAGTTGAAGGCGAACACGGCCGGGATAGCAACGAACAGACCGATGGCGGTCATGATCAGTGCTTCACCCACCGGGCCGGCAACGGCGTCGATCGAGGCCGAACCGGTTGCACCGATCTTGATCAGCGCGCCGTAGATGCCCCACACGGTACCCAGCAGACCCACGAACGGAGCGGTTGCACCGACGGTGGCCAGCAGGATCATGCCGCCCTGCAGCTTGTTGGATTCGCGGGTCACGGCCTGACGCAGGGCGCGGTCAACGAATTCCGAACGGCTCAGGGTTTCCGACGCACCAGCCTGCTGGTGGTGGGCAGCAGCCTGGGCTGCGTCCAGAGCGATCTTGGAGAACGGCTCCGAAGCCGGCTGCTCTTCCATGGCGCGGATGGCGTCCTGTGCGTTCGGGGCATCCCAGAACTGCGACGGCACGCGATCAGCTGCCGACTTCAGGCGAGCGGTACGGAAGATGTTGATGACGGTCCAGTACCAGGACATGGCCGACATGATCACCAGGGTCAACAGAACAACCCAGGAAACGGCGAAGTCGCCCGGCTTGGTGGTCATTTCGTGGATCAGATGCTCGAAGCCCATCTGCGAGAGAGCGTTGTTTGCGTTGCCCCCGGCAGCAGCGGCGATGAAGATTTCCTGCAGCATGACGCTTACCTTTGTTGTGTGTGGTGTTAAAGGGTGTAGCTAATGTTGACCTGACCTGGTGGCGGCTATTACCGCCGCCACGCGGATCAGCTCAGCGCAAAGTTGACCGGGACGCGGACGCGACCAGCTGCCTTCGATCCACCGCTCTGGGCGGGGTTGAACTTCCACTTGCGCGCCGCTTCCATTGCAGCTCGGTCGAGGTCGCGGTTGCGGCTGGACTTCTCGACAGACACATTGGTGACGTTGCCGCTGGCATCGACATCAATGATCAGGATGACCTCGCCCTGGATACCAGCACGGAACGCTGCCGGCGGATAACGCGGCGGGTTCATGGCCTTGGACGAGATGTCCACGCTGGCCTGGATATCAACCGGCGGCGACGGCGGTGCAGGCGGAGCCGGCGGCGTGACCACGTCGTTCGGACGCGGTTCCGGCACGTCGATCACCGGTGCTTCCGGCGGCGGCGGCAGCGGCGAAGCCTTCGGCGGCGCCAGATTCTTCACCGGCGGCGGCGGGGTGTCCTGCGGCGGCGGCGGCGGCGGCGGCGGCGGTGGCGGCGGCGGAGCGTCGACCAACGTCACCATGACATTGCGTTCCTTTTCCGCAGCTGCCTTGGGGGCAACAGCCGGAATCAGAAGCATCATCAGGGCTGCGAGATGCAGTGCGATTACAAATGCGATACCCGCGATACGCGGCCAGCTGAGGCCCGTCTCTTTCTGGGTGTCATACCTGTGGTGGAAGACCAGTTGTTCCGTCATGCGCCAAGAACTCTTTAGTGGGGTCGGGGCGGTGGTGTGAAGCCGCCCCTGATTCAGCGGTGCATGACACCGCAGGAACCTCCAAGCTTATACCAATCCTGACCAGCTGCGCATCTAAAATGCAGCCGTTCAGGCGTTATTCCTGCTTACTTCAGGTTGATGATTTTGTTTGCATCTGCCGGGTTTTTGACACCCTTGGCCAATGCGTCACGCGCTGCCTGCTTGGCTTCCGGAATGCGCCCTTCCGAGTGCAGAACCTTGGCCAGATTCAGGTAGGTTTCACCATCCTTGGACAGCGGGGCCGCGCTCTTCCAGGCTTCGATCGCCTGCGGCACCTGCTCGGTGTAGTAGTACGACTGTGCCAGCGCCAGATAGGTCTGGTAGTCCGGCTTGAGGATCCCCTTGGAGATACCCTCGTTGATCACCGCAATGACGTCCCGTTCCTTGTTGTCGGTGTTGGCGTAGATCGAGTACAGCTGCTTGTACTCGCGCTCTTCGGTGAGCTGTCCGGCCGTGCGCAGCTTGTCCATCACTGCGGCAGCCTTGTCCATCTGGTCGGCCTGCATGTACATGCTGGCCAGGTTCAGCTGGGCCTTCTTGTCCGCCGGGTTCTTGGCGGCCAGTGCCTCGGCTTCCTTGACTGCTTCACCGGTCTGGCCGGCTTCGGAGTAGGCCGCCATCAGCAACTGGTTCCAGTTGTCCTTCGGTTCGGGCGAGGCAGCGATGGCGGCCTTCAGCACCGGGATCGCCTCGGCGTACTTTTCGGTCTGGTACAGCGCCTGGCCCTTGATGACCAGTTCTTCAGGCTTGTTCGACTTCGACTCGGCGAAGTACTTGTCCAGGTTGGCCAGGCCTTCCGGGTACTGTTCGTCCTGCAGCTGCAGCTGGGCCAGCATCAACATCGCCTGGAAGTGGCCGTTGTTGTCCAGCTGGTTCAGCGCGATGGCCTGCTGCAAGTACTGCTTGGCAGCGGCATTGTCGTCGAGGTTGTACGCGCCCTGCGAGGCCAGCTGGTTGGCAACGGCCTTGTCGTAGTCGTTGGCATCGGGCGACGCCAGGATTTCATCGGCCAGGGTGCGGGTCTCTGCGTACTCGCTGTCGTTGTAGGCAGCAAACAGCTTGTTGAGCTTGCTGCCCATCTTCGAGGAGGCCTTGCCCTTCGGCTCCACGCGGGTAGCTTCCGGGAACAGCACTTCAGCCTTGGCGCTGCCCTTGTTGCCACGACGCTCGGACGAGCGCGACTGCGCCACAGCGTCAGCGACGACAACACCGCCCAATGCAGTGGCGATGAGGATGGAGAGCACGGCGTGCTTTGGGCTGCGGAAGATCATGTTTCACCTCGAAGGAGCCGCCGTGGCGGTAGAAATTCAAACTGTCGGAACGAAACCGAGCTCACAAACGTATCAGAAATCATTTGCCTGAGAAATAATTTCCGATGCTGTAATGCACAAAAACCCTACAACTAACCACAGCGCGGGACTACACCAGAGCGCCTCGCCTGCTGATATACAGGCTCCAGAGCGGGGGTGTCACGTTGCAATTCACGGATACGATTGGCCGGGTCAGGATGGGTGGAAAGCCATTGCGGAGAGCGGTTTCCGCTGGCTGCCATCATGTTCTGCCATAGATTCACTGCCTGTGAGGGGTCAAACCCGGCCTGTGCCATCAGGCGTTGCCCCACCACGTCAGCCTCACTTTCCTGAGTTCGGGAACCCGGCAGCAGGATCAGGCCTTGTGCGCCCATTCCGCCGAACTGGTTGACCGCGCTGGCGGCGGTATCGCCATAGGCGGCGCCTGCGAGCGCCCCCAGAATGCCCAGCCCAACCTGTGTGCCTTGCTGGCGGGTCAAGCGCTCTTCGTGATGGCGCGAGATCACGTGGCCGATTTCATGACCGATCACCGCTGCCAGCTGATCCTGGTTCTTGGCCACAGTGAAGATGCCGGTATTCACCCCGACCTTGCCACCGGGCAGGGCGAAGGCATTGGGTTCCTTGTCGACGAATACAGCGGTTTCCCAACGTACGCCATGGTATTGAGAAGGTAATTGTGCGACCAAGGCGTTGACCACGCATTGCACGTAGGCGTTCTGCTTGGCGTCGCGGTTGAGCGTTTCCTTGGCCTTGGTTTCAGCAAAGGCCTGGGCACCGAGTTGATCCAGCTGCTGCTGCGAAACACCACCCACCACCTGGCGCCGCCCGGTAGGGGAGGTGGTGGTGGCGCAGGCGCTGAGCAACAGCGCCACAACAACAGCTAATCCGACTGCTTTCATCCGGGACCCCCTCATTCACAACTGCAGTGTGCGAGTGTCTTGCTTAATTTTTCGTCAACCGCTGGCGGTCTTATTGCACGCCGAGCAGGACCATCGCAGCCAAGGCAATGGCGTTGTTGACAGCATGCGCGATGACGGCCGCCCACAGTGTGCCGGTCTTGCGATATACCCAGGCAAAGGCTGCGCCCATGCAGCCATAGATCAGCCATAGCTGCAGCATCGCCGGGAAGCTGTTGGGGCTGGTGCCGGGGATTTCATGCACCAGCGCGAAGGCCATGCTGCTGAGCACGATGCCCAAGGCCGGACGGCCAGCTGCCCACAAGCGCCCAAACAGCACGCGGCGGAACAGCAGCTCTTCGTAAGCCGGCGCCAACAGCACCGCGAAAGCGATCAGAAACAGCGGGTATTGCGCCCATGCCTGCTGCATCAACAACAGGTTGGTTGGCACCGGCTCCACGCCCATCTGCTTGGCGGCCCAGCCAATACCGCTGCTGCCCAGGAAAACGCCGGTGGCGACAAGTGCGATCCAGCCCCAGGTGGATGCGCGCCCCAGCGCCTGATGCGAGCTTGCACGTTCGGCCGGGCTGGCACGACGACGCAGGAAATACAGCAGCAACGCTGCACCACCTGTGGAAAACAGCGCAATCAGCATCTGCGCCAACGCGCCCGGCGCGCCCAGCGAACTGGCCAGATCAGCTGCCGCCGGTGCCGCGCCATCGCGCGCAGCCTGCAGGCCGACTTCGAATCCCCGCCATAAACCCCAGGCCAAACCACCGAGCACACTCAGAAACAGCAGCGTGGCGACGCCGATCAACAGATCCAGGCCAAATCCAAGCAAGGGCGAGCCCGGGCTGGGTGATGGAGAAGAGGGCGAGCTGATCGGTACGTCGGGGAGACTGGACATCGCGAACCTGGGAGTGACGCGGATAAAAAGTGGGCGCCATCGTCGGCGCCCACACTTACGGTTGCCCTGGATCAGATATCCAGGTTCATGACCTTCAGCGCATTGCTCTCGATGAAGTCACGACGCGGTTCCACCACATCGCCCATCAAGGTACTGAAGATCTGATCGGCTTCCACCGCGTCTTCGATGCGAACCTGCAACAGACGGCGGGTATCCGGGTTCACCGTGGTATCCCAAAGCTGCTCCGGGTTCATTTCACCCAGGCCCTTGAAGCGCTGGATCATGCGGCCGCGCTTGGCTTCTTCCATCAACCAGGCCTGTGCCTGCGCGAAACCGGTGATCTCGGACGACTTGTTGCCACGGTTGATGGTCGCGCCTTCGCGCACCAGGCCATGCAACAACTGCGAAGCCAGATGCAGCTGACGCAGTTCGCCAGATTCAAATGCGGCAAGCGGCAGCACCTGGGTGTGTTCCTCGCCCATGTGACGGCGGGTTACCAGCACGGCAGCCGGGCGCTGTTCATTCGGTTCCTGCAGCACCAGGGTGAAACGCGGCGTGCCCAGGCTGCCCTGGTTCAAGCGTGCAGCCAAGGCATCCAGGCCCTCGCCCGGAGCTGCATTGCGCAGGTGTTCCAGATCCATCGGGGTGAAATCGACCAGCGCCTCGAGCAGGCCACGGTCGTAGCGGTGCGCGTTGCGGTTGATGGTTTCCTGCGCAGCAGCGTAGGTCATCAGCAGCTTTTCCAGCGCCACGCCTTCAATCGGCGGCTCGCCGGCAGCTGGAATCAGCGCCGCGTTTTCCACTGCGTTGTTGGCCAGATACGCATCCAGCGCCGGGTCGTCCTTGAGGTACAACTCGGTCTTGCCCTGCTTGATCTTGTACAGCGGCGGCAGGCCGATATACACGAAACCACGCTCGATCAGCTCCGGCATCTGCCGGTAGAAGAAGGTCAACAGCAGCGTACGGATGTGCGCACCGTCGACGTCGGCGTCGGTCATGATGATGATCTTGTGGTAACGCAGCTTGTCCGGGTTGTACTCGTCACGGCCAATGCCGGTGCCCAGCGCGGTAATCAGCGTACCGACCTGGTCCGAGGCCAACATGCGGTCGAAGCGCGCACGTTCCACGTTGAGGATCTTGCCGCGCAGCGGCAGCACCGCCTGGTTCTTGCGGTTGCGGCCCTGCTTGGCCGAGCCACCTGCCGAGTCACCCTCGACGATGAACAGTTCGGACAGCGCAGGATCCTTTTCCTGGCAATCGGCCAGCTTGCCCGGGAGACCGGCGATATCCAGTGCGCCCTTGCGGCGGGTCAGATCGCGGGCCTTGCGCGCTGCTTCGCGCGCACGGGCAGCATCAACGATCTTGCCGGCAATGGCCTTGGCTTCGTTCGGGTTTTCCTGCAGGAATTCTTCGAGCTTTGCGCCGAAGGTGCTTTCCACCGCCGGCTTGACGTCGGAGCTGACCAGCTTTTCCTTGGTCTGGCTGGAGAAGCTCGGGTCCGGCACCTTCACCGACAACACCGCGATCATGCCTTCGCGCATGTCATCGCCGGTGAAGCTGATCTTGGCCTGCTTGGCGATGCCGCTCTGCTCGATGTAGTTGTTGAGCGTGCGGGTCAACGCGGCACGGAAGCCGGCGAGGTGGGTACCGCCGTCCTTCTGCGGGATGTTGTTGGTGAAGCAGTACATCGTTTCCTGGTAGGAATCGGTCCACTGCAGCGCAACTTCGACCACGATGCCGTTGGCTTCGCCGGTTACCGCGATCACGTTCGGATGCAGCGGGGTCTTCACCTGCGCCAGATGTTCCACGAAGCTCTTGATGCCGCCTTCGTAGTGGTAGTCATCGCGACGGCCTTCGCCGCGCTCATCCACCAGGGTGATGTTGACGCCGGAATTCAGGAACGACAATTCGCGCAGGCGGCGGGCCAGGATTTCGTAGTGGAATTCCACATTGCCGTGGAACGCCGTCACCGATGGCCAGAAGCGCAGCACGGTACCGCGGCGATCGCTGGCTTCCAGCTGCTTCAGCGGGGTTACTGCTGCGCCGTCGGCGTATTCCTGCTGGTAATGGAAACCGCCCTGGTAGATATCCAGCATCAGCTTCTGCGACAGCGCATTGACCACGCTGACGCCGACGCCGTGCAAACCGCCGGAAACCTTGTAGCTGTTGTCATCGAACTTGCCGCCTGCGTGCAGGACGGTCATCACCACTTCGGCAGCGGAGACTTCGCGATCGAGCTTCTGGCTCATCTGCGCATGCTTGCCAACCGGGATACCGCGGCCGTTATCGGCGACCGATACCGAGCCATCGGCATGGATGGTGACCAGCACGTTGTCGGCATGACCGGCGAGGGCTTCGTCGATGGAGTTATCGACAACCTCGAACACCATGTGGTGCAGGCCAGTGCCGTCATGGACGTCGCCGATGTACATACCGGGACGCTTGCGAACAGCCTCCAAGCCTTCCAATGCGGTGATGCTGTTGGCGTCGTAATTGCCGTTGTTGACCGGGGTGTTCTGTTCTTCGCTCATTGCGCTTGCCGTAGGCTCCGCAGGTCATGCGCCGTTCCGTGGAACGGGCATGAGAGATAGGGGATGACGTTCCGATTATACCTGCCGGGGGAATTTCCGCCCTGAAGGCTCAACTTACGGCATGGATGGTGCCATGTTCCACGTGGAACACAGCCGCCGGCTTCATCTCTTCCTCAAGTGCAGCCGGGGTTTCCGTTGCGGTGATGAAGATCTGCGCCGGTGTTGCAGCCAAGAATTGCAGAACGCGTTGCTGGTGATTGCGGTCCAGCTCAGAGCCCAGGTCATCCAGGGCGATTACCGGCCACTCGCCGCGCTGGCTGGCGTAATCGTCGGCCTGCCCCAACAAGCAGGCCAGGGCAGTGAGCTTGGCTTGCCCGCGTGACAGCGCATCACGCCCCGGAATCTGCGTGAAACCAACGCTCCAATCGGCCCGGTGCGGTCCCACCGAGGTATAGCCAGCGCTTCGGTCGCGCTCGCGGGCAAGCAATAAGGCATCGCCCAACGACATTTCGTGCCGGCGCCAGCCCGGTTGCAGTTCCAAACCACTCAACTGCAGACCAGGGGCCAGATCCGCAGCGATTGCGACCGCGCGATCCTGCAAGCGCTCCAGATAGTGCTGGCGCCGGGAGGTGAGGGGAGTTCCGGCTTCAGCAAGCTCCCAATCCCAGGCATCCAGCTGCTTGCCCGGGGCGCCCATCTTCAACAGCGCATTGCGCTGCTTCAAGGCCCGCGTGTAACGGCGCCATAGCGGAAGAAAGTCAGGTTCCACGTGGAACAATCCCCAATCGATGAAACGCCGACGGGGTTCGCTGCCGCCACTGACCAAGGCGTGGCTACCCGGTTCGAAGGTAACCACGGCGAGTGCGGCACAAAGATTGCCCAGTTGCGCCACGTCTTCACCGTCCAAGCGGCCTTTCCAGGCCTGTCCGCTGTGCCGCAACCCTGCCCGACGCGTTGAAACGCCCAGTTCTGCGTCGCTGCGCTCCTGCCATTCAACAAAAACATCCAGATTCTCAGCACCTTTCTGCACCAAGCCATCACGAACGCGGCCACGGAAGCTCCGGCCATAGGCCATCAGATGCAGTGCTTCGAGCACGCTGGTCTTGCCCGCGCCATTGGCGCCGGTAATCAGGTTGATGCCGGGGCGGGGAGCCAGCTCCACCGAATTGAACCGACGCACGCGGTTCAGGGCAACACGGACGATATGCATTGACGCTCGACAGAAAGCACGACGCCAGCACGGGGTCCGTGGCTGGCCATGCGCAGCTTAAAGCATCCGCCGAGTTCGAACAGCCCGAAGAGCAGGCCCCAACGCGTTCGCAGGAGCAACGACGATCTGTGCCACGTGGAACATCACAGGATTTCTTCAAATCTGAGTGATGCCCTGGGCAGCAGCTTTGCAGATTTCACGAAATCCGGTGTTTTTTTAGGGCATGTATAGGTCCGGGTACAAACCCTGTGTATAAGTGGGGCAATCTGTGGATAAAAGCGACCTTGAAAGACCGATCCGACCTTATCCACAGATATCCACAGGCTAGAAGCCCTGTTTTACAGGGGGTTTCAACGCCAACAACTCAATGTAAAACAATCACTTAAGCTAGTTTTACATGAAATCTGCTCCTACCATCACCACCAAGCTTTTGATTTATTCTCAGATTTAAAGCATAGAGCTGAGAAAACAGGCAGCCAAGAAGGGCGAAAAACCAGAGCTGTGAATCCTTGAATTCTGGGTGCTGGGATCCTGCTGCGAGTTTTAGATTTCAAGAAATCCGAGGTCGATCCAAGCTGCCTGCCCCCTCCGCTTTGTTGGTCCCTTGGAGATGCTCCGGAAAGGGTGCTGATTTCTTGAATTCTGATCGGCCGATCAAGGTCCCGGGCCCCGGATTTCACGGATTGAACTGCTCGCTTTGATCTGCGAGCCGAGCTCTGCATGGGTCTCGGGCGTGACGGTCCGAAGCCTCAAGGAATTTGAGCTGCTGATCTTCGATCAGGTTGGCTAAGGCGAATGTTCAACGCCATCCAGCTCGGTCATGCCCGCCAACGCAGCCAGGCAGGGAAGGAGTCCTGCAGATCAAAGCCCTTCCGCTAAGCGCTGAAGCGATCGACCCGATAGAAAACCAGTGCACGAATCTCAGTGAGCTCCGAAGACATCGGCAAGAGCGGTCGGAATGAGCTGGAACCAAGTGTTTGGGCTCTGCTACCGGAATCAGTACCTGGCACGGTAGCTGAAGGAAATCGCGAGACTCGCATCACTCCAAGATCTGCCACCACGTCGTTGCACCTCGCCTGGAAGCAGGCGGGCAGGGCGCAATCGTCCAGAGGCCGGCCAACTCGGGGCCGCTTCCGGCTGTTCCACGTGGAACCTCAGTCAGAATCCAAGCGACAAAAAAACCCGGCATCAGGCCGGGCTTCTTCGTGTTCCACGTGGAACCTGCAGGTCAGAGACGCAGCGGCATCACCACGTGACGCGACTTCTCGCTGCTGGCTTCACGCACCAGTGCCGAGGAGTTGGAATCGCGCAGCTGGATCACAACGTGCTCATCGCGCAGTGCCGACAGGGCATCGAGCAGGTAGTTCACGTTGAAGCCGATGGCCAGATCGCTGACCACGGTATCGGCTTCGATTTCTTCCTGGGCTTCTTCCTGCTCCGGGTTGTGCGCGCTGATCTTCAGCTGGCCCGGGGTCACTTCGACGCGAACGCCGCGGTATTTCTCGTTGGAGAGAATTGCCGCACGCTGCAGCGAAGCACGCAGGGTTTCGCGCTCAACCTTCACTTCACGGTCGGCACCGATCGGGATTACTGCTTCGTAATCCGGGAAGCGACCGTCGATCAGCTTCGAGGTGAAGGTGACATCGTCGCGCTTCATACGCACGTGGCTACGGCCGACTTCCAGCTCAACCTCGCGCTCGCCGCCTTCCAGCAGACGCTGCAATTCGGTCACGCCCTTGCGCGGCACGATGATCTGGCGCTTGGCGCCGTTATCGTTCTCCAGTGCGGTTTCGCACAGCGCCAGGCGGTGGCCGTCGGTTGCAACGCAGCGCAGGATGCTGTCGCGCAGGTCGAACAACAGGCCGTTGAGGTAATAACGCACGTCCTGCTGCGCCATTGCGAAGGCAGTGCGCTCGATCAGTTCCTTCAACGCGGCTTCCGGCACGACGACGCGCTCGGTGGCTTCAACTTCGTCAACCGACGGGAAGTCATTGGCCGGCAGGGTGGCCAGGGTAAAGCGGCTACGGCCGGCCTGGACGGTGATCTTGTCACTCGTCTGCGAAACCGTGATGCGGCTGCCGTCGGGCAGGGCGCGGATGATTTCGAACAACTTACGCGCCGGGATCGTGGTTTCGCCGTCCTGGGCATCTTCGACCGCGATGCGGGAGACCATTTCCACTTCCAGATCGGTACCGGTCAGCGAAAGCTGGCCGCCTTGAACCTGGACGAGGAAATTGGCCAGAACCGGCAGGGTCTGACGGCGTTCAACCACGTTGACGACCTGGGCCAACGGCTTGAGAAAGGCTTCGCGCTGCAGTGTGAAACGCATGTGGTTTCGTGCCCCTATGCTTTTAAAAAGATGTGGATTAAATCAAAAGCTTGGTGGTGCTGGTAGAGCCAGATTTGGCTTAAAACACACCTAAGTGTTTGTTTTTAAATGTTTTATTGAAGCTGAAACCCATGTATTACTGACGCTGAGCTGGTGGGTGAACCTGTGGATAATTTTGACGCGGATCTGCCTGTCAATTTTATCCACAACTTCTCCCAAGCCTGCCCCCGAATGATGCACCGTTTTGTGCGATGACGCCGCAGTGGCGTAGGTGCATCATTCGCTCCACTTCCAGCCCATACCTCGCTGCCCCAATGGTTTTCCCACCTGTTTCATCGATGAGCGTTTCCACAGGGCAGCGCCGGGGCTTACTCGCTGAGCTTGCGGATCAGCTTGTCCCAGTCTTCGCGCAGCTTGCCGTCGGTTTCCATCAACGTGCGGATCTGCCGGCAGGCGTGCAGCACCGTGGTGTGGTCGCGGCCGGCAAAGGCGTCGCCGATTTCCGGCAGGCTGTGTTCGGTCAGTTCCTTGGTCAGCGCCATGGCGACCTGGCGCGGCCGGGCCAGTGAACGGGTGCGCCGCTTGGACAACAGATCCTTGATCTGCAGGCCGTAGTAGTCGGCAACCGTTTTCTGGATATTGGGGATGCTGATGGCTTGCTGCTGGGCACGCAGAAGATCGCGCAGGGTTTCCTGGGCAAACTCGGTGGTGATCGCGCGGCCGGTGAAGTTGGCGCGGGCGGTCAGCGTATTGAGCGCACCTTCCAGATCGCGCACGTTGGAGCGCATCTTCTTGGCGATCAGGAACGCCACGTCGTCCGGAATCTCGGCGCCGCGTTCGCGGGCCTTGGCCAACACGATGGCAGCACGGGTTTCAAAGTCCGGCGGCTCGATGGCCACCGACAAACCCCAGGCCAGGCGCGACTTCAGGCGGGCTTCCAGGCCTTCCACTTCGCGCGGATAGCGGTCGCAGGTCAGGATGATCTGCTGCTTGCCATCAAACAACGCATTGAAGGTGTGGAAAAACTCTTCCTGGGTGCGGTCCTTGCCGGCGAAGAACTGGATGTCATCGATCAGCAGCGCGTCGACCTGCTGGAACTGGCGCTTGAACTGGTCCATGGTCTTTTCCTGCAGCGCACGGATCATCGCGCTGAAGAACTGTTCCGAACGCAGATACAGCACTTTTGCCGCCGGATTGGCCTGGCGCATGGCATTGCCAGCGGCCAGCATCAGGTGGGTTTTACCCAGGCCGGTGCCGCCGTACAGCAGCAGCGGGTTGTGCGCACGGTCACCCGGCTTCTGCGCCGCCTGGAATGCGGCCGCCAAACCCAGCTGGTTGCTGCGGCCTTCGACGAAATTGGTGAAGGTGTAGTGCGCGTCGAGGTTGCCGTTGAACGGCACCACCGGCGCGGCCGGCACATAGCTGGCCGCCGGGGCGACCAGCGGGGCCGGTTCCGGCGCCCGCGGGCGCGAACCGATTTCCAGGATCACCTCGCCGAAACCGGCGAAATGGGTCAGCAGTTCGCCGATGCGCGGCAGGTAGCGTTCGCGCACTTGGTCGACAATAAAGGCATTTGGCGCGTACAGCACAAGGCTGTCAGCGCGTTGGTCGGCCTGCAGCGGCTTCAACCAGGTGTGGACATCTTCGGGCGGGAATTCCGCCTCCAGACGTTCGAGACAACGTGTCCAGGCATCCATCAGCAATAGTCGTCAAAGGCTTGCCAGCCGGGCGCAGAAAGCCGCCGGGCCACAGGCCGGAAGGGGGAAAGTGGATGGCCCAGACTACCACCGCAGGCCCGATGCGGGAATGCTTGTCCCGGTTTTATTCACAGGCTCATCCACAAGATGTACACCGGCCTGTGGATAGCTTTGTCAAGCAAGACTTGACGTGACCCCGGTAGGGTCTATAGAATTTCCGGTTCTTTCCGTCCACTTCATACAGGTGCCCCAATGGCCACCAAGCGCACGTTCCAACCCAGCAACCTCAAGCGCAAGCGCGATCACGGCTTCCGTGCTCGTATGAAGACCGCCGACGGCCGCAAGATCCTGTCGCGTCGCCGCGCCAAGGGCCGCAAAGTCCTCAGCGCTTGATTGCGTTGCCGCGTGAAGCGGCAATCGCAACACCGATCGTGATCAGTACCTGCCCGCGCAAGCGATTCCCTCGCTCTGCGCGGGTTCGTACGCGTGCCGAATATACAACGGTCTTCAACGGCGCCCGCCGTGTATCCGATCCCTTGATGACACTCCACTGGTTGAAAGGGGATACCCCCGCTCGACTCGGCTTGGCTGTGTCACGCAAGGTGGATACGCGTGCGGTCGGTCGTAACCGTATCAAGCGTGTGTTGCGGGATGCAACACGCCACCTACGATCGTGCCTGAGCGGTGGCGATTACGTCATCGTTGCCCGATCCGCGGCCAAGACCGCCAGTAATCAACAGATCCGTGAGGCGTTCGAGCGCCTGCTGCGCCGTTCCGGCGCATTGCCCGTTGTGGCTGCGGGCGGCACAATGCCGCCGCACGAGGGCGCACCCGCCCCTCTTCCTTTGAACGTACCGGACACTTCCTCCGGTCGAGCCGAGCCTGCCTGCTGATGAACCAGACCCGTGTATTCCTGATTTTTGCCTGGCTGATGGTAGCCGTGCTGCTGTGGATGGAATGGGGTCGCGAAAAGGCCGCACCGGATCCGGCAACCGTGGCCACCACCCAACCGGCCGTGCCGGGCGCCAATGATGTCGATCTGCATGCGCCGGCCAGCGCCGACGTGCCGCAGGCCAGCGTGCCGGGCCAGCCGCCTGTCGCCGCTGCACCCGCCGGCATGGAAGCTGCTTCCAGCGCCCAGCGCGTGACCGTCACCACCGACGTACTGAAGCTGGTGCTCGACGGCCGCAGCGTGCTTGACGCCGATCTGCTGCACTTCCCGCAGACCAAGGCCGCCGGCAGCCCGCCGGTGCAGCTGCTGACCGAAGACAAGGCGCATCCGTACAGCGCCACCGCCGGATGGGCCAGCCAGAACAACTCGCCGGTACCCGGCGCGAATGGCTTCCAGCCGGTGCAGGGTGTCACCACCGTCGCCCTGGCCGATGGCCAGAACGAAGTGCAGGTGCCGTTCGTGTGGAACGGCCCGAACGGCGTCAGCATCCACCGTACCTACACCTTCAAGCGTGGCGATTACGCCATCAGCGTGAAGGACGAAGTGGTCAACACCGGTGCCGCACCGTGGCAGGGCTATGTGTTCCGCAAACTGGACCGCGTGCCGCCGGTGATCACCAAGGGCATGACCAACCCGGACTCCTTCAGCTTCAACGGCGCCACCTGGTTCAGCCCGGCTGATGGCTACCAGCGTCGTGCGTTCAAGGATTACCTGGAAGACGGCACCATCAACCAGACCATCAGTGGTGGCTGGGTGGCGATGCTGCAGCACCATTTCTTCACCGCATGGATTCCGCAGGCTGACCAGTCGGCGCTGTACCTGCTGTCGCAGAACGGTCCGCGCAACGTGATCGAAACCCGCGGCCCCGGCTTCACCGTGGCACCGGGCCAGAAGGTCAGCACCGAGGCACGCCTGTGGGTGGGCCCGAAGCTGGTCAACCAGATCGCCAAGGAAGACGTGAAGGGCCTGGACCGCGTGGTCGATTACAGCCGCTTCTCGATCATGGCCATCATCGGCCAGGGCTTGTTCTGGGTGATGAACCAGGTGCACAAGCTGGTCGGCAACTGGGGCTGGGCCATCATCGGCCTGGTGATCCTGTTGAAGATGGCGTTGTTCCCGCTGGCCAATGCGCAGTTCAAGTCGCAGGCCAAGATGCGCAAGTTCCAGCCGCGCATCGCGCAGCTGAAAGAGCGCTACGGCGACGACAAGCAGAAGTTCCAGACTGCAATGATGGAGCTGTACAAGAAGGAGAAGATCAATCCGCTGGGTGGCTGCTTGCCGCTGCTGATTCAGATGCCGATCTTCTTCGCCCTGTACTGGGTGCTGGTGGAATCGGTGGAACTGCGTCAGGCACCGTGGCTGGGCTGGATCCAGGATCTGACCGCGCGTGACCCGTACTTCATCCTGCCGATCATCAACATCGCGGTGATGTGGTTCACCCAGAAGCTGACCCCGGCGGTGGGCATGGACCCGATGCAGCAGAAGATGATGCAGTTCATGCCGCTGGTATTCGGCGTGATGATGGCCTTCATGCCGTCCGGCCTGGTCCTGTACTGGGTGGTCAACGGCGGCCTGAGCCTGCTGCAGCAGTGGTGGATGATCAAGAAGCACGGCGAAGACGCGCCGAGCAAGGTGATCGAAGCCAAGTAAGCAAAAGCCCGCCGCAAGGCGGGCTTTTCGCATGTGGGGGCAGGCGAAGACGGAAAGTTCGGTTGTTTGGTTGTTTGTGGGTGCGGTGTAAGCCGCGAAGCCGATACAGCATCAGATCGCACAGCTTCCCAGTGTCCAGGCAAGACCAGCTTCGCGGCTTACACCGCTCCCACAAACAGCCAGCCAGTGCCGCGAGCTTGGTTTTTGCCTGTGGCGTTAGAATCACCACATCTGCTGCACCCTTTCACCCCGAGCCTGCCATGCCCCGTTCTTTGTCGCGTTGCCTGTCCTTGCCTGCTTTGTTGCTTGCCGCGTTGACGGTCGCCGGCTGTTCGAAAAAGGACGAGACCAGCACCGCGACGCCAACCCAGGCCAGTGCGCAGGCTGCAGCCGCGGCCAACCCCGCAGCTGCACCGCTGTTGACCGCTTTGCAGAAACAGTTGGACGGGCACCGCCGCATCGTCGTGTTGCTGGCCGACGAGGCACAGCAATCGCCGGCCGACCGGCAGACGTCCAGCCGCATCGGCCAGCAGCTGTTCCATGACGGTCTGGAACAACGCCAGGCCATTGCCGCACAGTTCGACGCCTTGCTGCGTGATCCAAATCCGCAGCGCTTCGCCACCCTGGGCACGGTGCTGGATTACATCGAATCCTCGCCCGAGCTCTACGACGCCGATCGTCTGGCTTTCCGCGAAATACTGCGCGAACTGCATCAGCGTGTAGGTGCGGATTCCTCGTTACCAGCGGTGAAGCTGCGTCAGCGCATCGGCGAAGATCTGGAAGCACTCGACGAGATCGAGCGCAACTACAACCAGGAACTGACCCGCATCTTCAGCCGCTTCGAGCGTACCCGCGCCATCGAACTCAAGCGCGAGAAGTGGGATGACTATGTCGCCCACCTCAACACGCTGTACAAGCGCGACGCAATCCTGCGCGATTTCGGTGTGATCGAGCCCTACCCGATGTCGATGCAGGACAGCGACCGCGAGATCTTCGGCCGCGACTTGCCAGCCAAGACCGTGGTGCTGACCTTCGATGATGGCCCGCACAAGGCCTACACCGATGAAGTCGTCGCCATCCTGCAGCGCTACGACGTACCGGGCGTGTTTTTTGAAGTTGGCCGCAACCTAGGCACAGTCGAGGCCGATGGCAAGGTCAAGCTCGGGTCGATGGCCGGCATCAGCCGCAGCCTGATGGAGCACGGCTACGCGGTCGGCAACCACAGCCTGACCCACGCGCAGCTGTCGCGCACCACCGGCGATGCCCTGCGTCAGCAGGTGCTGGATACCGATACGCTGCTCAAGGGTGTGGATGCCAAGCGCGCACCACTGTTCCGCTTCCCGTATGGCGCGCGCAATGCCGAAGGCCTGCAACTGCTCAACGAAGCCGGGCTGAAATCCATCATGTGGAACATCGACTCGATGGACTGGGCCGACCCGGTGCCCGAATCCATCGTGCAGCGCGTGGTCGACCAGGTGCAGAAGGAACAGCGCGGCATCATCCTGTTCCATGACATCCACGACCGCGCGGTGAAGGCGCTGCCGCAGATCCTCGACAAGCTGATCGCCGATGGCTATCAGTTCGCCGGCTGGAATGGCCGTGATTTCAGCGTCAGCCGTGTGCGCAAGGGCGCGGTCGGCGACACCACGGTCACCACTGGCTACGAGAAATCCTGGGCGATCGTCATCGGCATCGACGAGTACGCCAAGTGGCCCAAGCTCGAATACGCCGGTCGTGATGCACAATCCATCGCCGATACCCTGACCGGCCAGTTCGGCTTCCCGTCTTCGCAGGTGATCGTGCTGAAGAACCAGCAGGCCACCCGCAACAACATCCTCGCTGCGTTCCATGACCGCCTGGCCGATGAGCGCACCGGCAAGAACGACCGCGTGTTCGTGTTCTTCGCCGGCCACGGCGCAACCCGCCAGCTCGCTTCTGGTCGTGACCTGGGTTACATCATTCCAGTGGATTCGGATCCCAACGAGTTCGCCACCGACGCGATCGCGATGACCGACATCCAGAACATCGCCGAGAGCATGCAGGCCAAGCATGTGCTGTTCGTGATGGATGCCTGCTACAGCGGGCTTGGGCTGACTCGCGGTGGCGGCAGTTCGTCGTCCTTCCTGCGCGAGAACGCGCGCCGCAGCGCGCGGCAGATGCTGACTGCCGGCGGTGCCGACCAGCAGGTCGCCGACAGCGGCCCGAACGGGCATTCGGTATTCACCTGGGTGCTGTTGCAGGCGCTGGCCGGCAAGGGCGACCTCAATGGCGATGGGCTGATCACCGGCACCGAGTTGGCCGCCTATGTGGCGCCTGCGGTATCGGCGGTATCGCGGCAGACCCCGGCCTTCGGTAGCCTGCCCGGTTCGCAGGGTGGCGAGTTCGTGTTCCAGGTGCCGGACAGCCAGGAATTCCTCAACGCCGATACCCGCCAGCTGTCGGCTGACGCCATCGCCCTCAACAGCCGCGTCGATGCGGTGCAGGACGCCAAGCCTGCAGGCAAGACCGAGGCGCCGGTGACAGTGGCCGATCTGCAGGGTGGCAAGAGCACCCTGGTAGTGCCGGCCGCCGTACCGACTTCGGACCGCCAGCGTGCGCAGCAGGCCAATGACCGCGGCCTGCAGCTGTACCGCGAGAAGCGCTATGACGAAGCCGCCCTGCAGTTCACCGAAGCACTGAAGCTACGCCCGGACTTCGCCCAGGCGGCGAACAACCTCGGCTTCGTCTATTACCGCCAGCAGCGCTATGCCGAAGCCGCGCGCTGGCTGGAGAACACCTTGAAGATTGATCCCTCACGCGCGGTGGCCTACCTGAATCTTGGCGACGCCTACTTCAATGCCGGCGACAAGCCCAAGGCCAAGCAGGCCTACAGCACCTACCTGGAGCTGCAGCCGCAGGGCAGCGGTGCAGCCCAGGCCCGCGCGCAACTGCAGAAGCTGTAAGCGATGAGCGACGTGTCCACCGGCCAGACCATTGTTGCCATCGCCAGCGGCGCCGCTGCCGGCGGCGTCGGCATGCTGCGCGTCTCCGGCCCGCAGTCACTGCGCATCGCGGTTGCATTGGGTTGTCCACAGCTCAAGCCGCGCCACGCCCATTACGCCAGGTTCCGCGATGACACCGGCGAAGTCATCGACGACGGCATCGCCCTGTATTTCCCCGGTCCGCGCAGCTTTACCGGCGAAGACGTGGTGGAACTGCAAGGCCACGGCAGCCCGGTCGTGCTGCGCCAGCTGCTGAGCCGCTGCATCGAGCTGGGCGCACGCCAGGCCCGCGCCGGTGAGTTCAGCGAACGGGCCTTCCTCAACGGCAAGCTCGACCTGGCCCAGGCCGAAGCCATCGCCGACCTGATCGCCGCTGGCGATGTGCGCGCCGCCCGCGCGGCGCGGCGCTCGCTCGATGGTGTGTTCTCGCGGCGGGTCGAAGAGGTGGGTGAGCAACTGGTGCGGCTGCGCATCCATGTTGAAGCCGCCATCGACTTCGCCGATGAGCCGCTGGACACGCTCGGCGGCGCGCAGGTGCGCGCCGGCATCGGCCAGGCCAAGGCCTTGCTGGCCCAGCTGCGCATCGACGCCGAACGCGGCCGCAAGCTACGCGATGGTCTGCACGCGGTGCTGATTGGCCCGCCGAACGCCGGCAAGAGCTCGCTGCTCAATGCATTGGCCGGCAGCGAACGCGCCATCGTCACCGATATCGCCGGTACTACCCGCGACACCTTGCGCGAGACCATCCGCATCGACGGCCTGGAGCTGGAGCTGGTCGACACCGCTGGCCTGCGCGAAGGTGGTGACGCCATCGAACGCGAAGGCATGCGCCGCGCCCGCGCCGAGATGCAACGGGCGGATCTGGCCATCGTCGTGCTCGATGCCCGCGATCCGGAAGCGGGCAGGGCGGCGATCGGTGATGCCGCCGCACAGGCCGCGCGTCAGCTGTGGATCTACAACAAGTCGGACCTGCTGCCGCAGTGGCCACAGGACCTCGGCGAAGACAGCATCGCCCTGTCTGCCGCCAACGGCGAAGGCCTGGAACTGCTGCACGCACGCCTGCGCGAGATCGCCAGCCACGGCGCAGGCGAGGGCATGCAGGGCGAGTTCTCCGCGCGCCTGCGCCATGTCGAAGCGCTGGCCCTGGCCAGCGAACACCTCGATGCCGCCGATGGTCAGCTGCACTACGACCAGCTGGAACTGGCCGCTGAAGAACTGCGCCTCGCGCATGACGCGCTCGGCGAGATCACCGGCCGCATGACCGCGGACGATCTGCTGGGCAGGATTTTCTCGAGCTTCTGCATCGGCAAATGATGTCGGCGTTGAGCCACCGGCCGGTAGCGGCCAGACAACACAAAAGTCAGGAGGTAGTTGATGTTTTCGCACATCGTGGTTGGGGCAAATGACATAGAGGCATCCAAGGCGTTCTATGACGCGCTGCTGTCCACGCTCGGTGCAAAGCCGGGTTTCGTCGACCCCAAGGGCAACGTGGTCTATCTCCACGCCGGTGCTCTGTTGATCGTCGGCCATCCGCGCAACGGCGAGCCGGCTACCCATGCCAATGGCGGCACCATCGGCTTCAGCTGTGCTTCGCCGGACGTGGTGGAGGCCTGGCATGCGGCGGGTGTGGGTAATGGTGGCGTAAGCGTGGAAGACCCGCCGGGGCCGCGGCAAAGCCCGTTCGGTCCGCTCTACCTGGCGTATCTGCGCGATCCGGCCGGCAACAAGCTGTGCGCCACGCACCGTGCGGCTCAGGCCTGAGCAACGTTTCCCTGCTGCGGCGGCGCGGAGCAGATCTCGCCGCCGGTTACTGACAGTTCTGTTTGCCGCCGTTAGGCTAGGCCCTGTTACGGGATTCCCCCGCCAACGGAGTCAGTCCAATGCGCCATTGATGCCACCGTCTTGATGACGGTCCCTACCAGTCCCTGCTGCCGCTGGCGGTCGGGTGCTTCGGGCATCGATGGAATACCGCATGACAACTTCTATTTCCGTGACGCTGGACGGCGTCGCGTGGCACTCGCCCGATGGGCGCAGCCTGTTCTCCAACCTCAACGCACAGTTCGATGACCGGCCCACCGGTTTGGTCGGCCGCAACGGTGTGGGTAAGTCCGTACTCGCGCAAATACTGGCTGGACTTCGCCAGCCCAGTGCTGGGCACTGCCGTCGCATCGGTGAGGCCTACTACCTTGCACAGCAGGTACAGCCACAAACAGGACAGCGCGTAGCCGAGCTCGCTGCTGTGGATAAGCGTGTGGATGCATTGCGCAGGATTGAAGCCGGAAGCACGCTACAAGCGGATTTCGACGCGATTGGCGAGCAATGGAGCCTGTGTGAAACCTTGCAGCAATCATTGTCCGATGCAGGTCTGCACGGCGTGGATGCGGATACACCTGTGGATAAGCTCAGTGGCGGGCAATGCATGCGCGTCGCTCTGGTGGGGGCGCTGTTGCAGCCGGTGGAATGGCTGATCCTCGATGAACCCAGCAATCATCTCGATCACGCCGGCCGGCACTGGCTGGCCGGGCAGCTGCGCGCGAGAAAGCAGGGCCTGATCCTGGTCAGCCACGATCGCCTGCTGCTGCAGCTAGTGGAGCGCATCGTCGAACTGTCGCCGCAAGGGCTGCGCAGCTACGGCGGCAACCATGCGTTTTATGCACAGGCCCGCGCAGGCGAACGCGCAGCGGCCGAGGCCTTGCTGCAGCAACGTCGCCACGAACGCCGCAAGGGCGAGCAGGCGCTGCGCGAGCAACGCCAGCGGCTGGAACAACGCAGCGCGCGCGGCAACCGCGATGCCGCCAACGCCAATCAGGCGCCGATCCTGCTTGGCCTGCAGCGGCAGCGTGCCGAAGCCAGCCTCGGCAAGGCACGCGCGCAGCTGGATCAGCGGCAGGTGCAGCTGCACGACGCGGTGCGCGAGGCACAGGCTGGTAGTGAAGTCGCCGCCCCGGTATTGCTGGTCCCAGGCGTGCAAACCAGCGGACCGGAGTGGGTAGTGCGTTCCAGCGGACTGCAGCTGCCGCATGTGGCACCGGCGCTGCGCGCGCTGGACTTCAATCTGCGCCGGGGCGAACGTGTCGCCATCACTGGCGCCAATGGTGTGGGTAAGTCGACATTGCTGAAAGTGCTGGCCGGACAGCTGCCAGCGCTGGCGGGCGAGGTGAGCGTGCAGGTGCCAGCGGCTTTGCTGGATCAGCAACTGCAGCTGCTGCCGGAGCACAGCAGCGTGCTGGATGCCCTGCGCCTGAGAAATCCCGCGATGTCGGAAGGGGAGTTGCGCAGCCGGCTGGCCTTGCTGGGGCTCGATGCCACGCAGGTACAGCTGCCTTCAATCCAGCTCAGCGGTGGGCAGCGACTGAAAGCCGGCCTGGCCTGCGCGCTGTACGCCGATCCACCGGCACAGCTGCTGTTGCTGGACGAGCCCGGCAATCATCTGGACCTGGATGCGCTGGCGGCTCTGGAAGATCTGTTGCGCCAATACCAGGGCAGCCTGTTGCTGGTATCGCATGACGAGGCGCTGCTGCAGGCCATCGGCATCACCGCGCGCCTGCATGCCGGAGCCGATGGCTGGCAATGGCAGCGCGAATAGTGACGCGATGTTCTTCCGCACGTCACATCCAGCCGTCATGCTGCGCGCCTTGTTTTCGATAGGAGCGTTGACGGTGCGAAGCTGGGCCTGGTTGATGGCGGTGGGGGTTGGCGTGGCATGCTGCGGGGTAATGGACAGCTCAGCCGCACAAACTTACCCACAGGTTTCGGTGTACGCGCACCGCGGTGCCAGCGCACTGCTGCCCGAGCACACCCTGGCCGCGTATGCACAGGCCATCAGCGACGGCGCCGATTACATCGAGCCGGACCTGGTGATGAGCAAGGACGGGGTGATGCTGGCCCGGCACGAGAACGAGATCGGCTCGACCACCGATGTCGCCAGCCATCCCGAGTTCGCCAGCCGCCGCACCCGCAAGCTGATCGATGGCCAGCAGGTCGAGGGTTGGTTCACCGAAGACTTCACCGTCGCCGAGTTGAAGACGCTGTATGCGCGCGAGCGCCTGCCGCAGATCCGCGGCACCGCCTTCGACGGCCAGTTCCGCATTGCCACCCTGGACGAGATCATCAGCTTCCTGGTGCAACAGGCCGGACGCGCCAATCGTGGCATCGGCCTGGCGCCGGAGATCAAGCACGGCAGCTACTTCAAGAGCATTGGCCTGCCGATGGAGGACAAGCTGCTCGCCAGCCTGCAGGGCAATAGCTACACCAAGGTCGCGCCGATCCTGTTGCAGTCCTTCGAGACCGCCAACCTGCGGCAGATCCGCAGCAAGCTCGGCAAGGACAGCAATATCCGCCTGCTGCAGCTGCTCGATTCCAGTGACGAGAAGCCGGCTGACATCGCCTTGGCCGGTGGCAGCCTGACTTATGCACAGATGACGACCCCAGCCGGCCTGCGCGATATCGCCGGCTATGCCAATGCGATCGGCGTTGAACGGCGCGCGCTGGTGCCGCTGGATGCACAGGGCAAGTTGGCTGCACCTACCGCCTTGATCGGCGATGCGCATGCCGCCGGCCTGCAGGTAGTGGCCTATAGCTTCCGCCCGGAAAACCCGTTCCTGCCACCGGCACTGCGCCAGGGGGCGGAGAACGCACGCAACCCGGAGGCCTCGGTGGCCGAGATCCGCGCCTATCTGCAGGCCGGCATCGATGCGTTCTTTACCGATGATCCGGCGCTGGGTCGACGGGCGGTGGATGGTGGTTCGTAAAGGCTGAAGAGCGGCCCCTCCCCAACCCGTCCGGCCCGAAGGCGTAGCCTTCGGTCGTTCATCAGGCCGCGCGCCAATGGCGCGCAAGCAGGCCTTCTTCACCCCCTTGGCTACGCCAAAGGGAGGGAGCCAAGCAGCTAAGCTGCTCACTGGCAGATCGCCGAGAACGGCCCCCTCCCTTTGGCGTAGCCAAGGGGAGGGTTGGGGAGGGGTTAGCTTTTAGGCATTTCAAGCATCGGCAGCTTCGCGGCCTATGCCGCTCCTGCAGATTGATGGTTCGCTGGTAGAGCCACTGCCGAGCATGGCTCGGCACTACCGCGCGGCGCTTAGGGCCGTTCGTCTGAATCCCGCCGCCGCAGCGGCACCACCACTTCATAGTCACGGCCTTCGCGCGGCTGCCACAGCACTGGAACCTGGCCCGGTGCGGGCGGCTCCAGTTCGTTGTCGGCCTGGGCCAGTTGTTCTTCTTCTTCGTCTTCCCAGCTGTAGCGTTTACGTGCAGCGCGTGGGTCGGCGTTGCGGAACAGCAATGCGGCGATCACGCCAGCCGCCGCTCCGCCCATATGCGATTGCCAGGACACGCCCGGCTCGTGCGGGAGGATGGTGATCAACATGCTGCCGTAGAACAGGAAGCCGATCAGGCTGGCGGCAATCGCCGGCCGGTCGCGGCGCAGCAGGCCGAGTACGAAGACCAGGAACATCAGGCCGTGGGTCAGGCCGCTGGCGCCGAGGTGGCGGCTGCCGGCATCGCCCAGCATCCAGGCGCCCAGGCCGGAACCTATCCACAGCAAGGGCAGGGCACGCAGGGTGGCTTTGGGATAAACACTGCCGGCCAGCGTGCCGAGAATGAGCAGGGCGACCGCATTGGCGCCCAGGTGTTCGATTGAACCATGTAACAAGGGCGCGCCAAGCAGGCCGGCCAGACCGCTGGCTTCCAGCGGCGCTACCGCCCACGGCCGCCAATCCCAGCCGCTGCTCTGCAGGGCGAACATCGCCACCAGCAGCAGGACGAAGCCCAGACTGATGTTGAACGCGCGCAGCACCCGGCTGCGGTCGTTGCGGGCAGTGGTGGCCGGCGTGTCGCCGGTGTCGGGGAGGGTTGGCGTGTCCATGATCAAGGGATTGCGGCGCCTTCGGCGAAAGCCAAGGGCGCCGCGCATGGGATCTGGCATGCCACCGGCGGGACAATCCCGCCGGTGGCGCCGTCATCAGGCCTTGTGGCCGCCCTTCGGCGGAATCTTCAGGCTCAGGATCACGGTGGCGACCAGGACCGCGGCAACCACACCCAGCGAAACCGGGACCGGGATCTTGAAGATATCGATCAGCAGCATCTTGGTACCGATGAAGGCCAGGATGACCGCCAGACCGTAGGGCAGCAGGTGGAAACGGTCGGCCATGCCGGCCAGCAGGAAGAACATCGCACGCAGGCCCAACACCGCGAACACGTTCGAGGTCAGCACGATGAACGGGTCGGTGGTGATGGCGAAGATGGCCGGGATCGAGTCCACCGCGAAGATCACGTCGGTGACCGCGATCAGGATCAACACCACGAACATCGGGGTGAACCAGCGCACGCCGTTCTTTTCGGTGACCAGGTTGTTGCCGCTGTACTCGTGGGTGATGCGCAGGTGTTTGCGCATGAACTTCAGTGCCGGGTTGTTGTCCAGGCTGGGTTCTTCGCTGGCGGCGAACCACATCTTCCAGCCGGTGTAGAGCAGGAAGGCGCCGAACACGTAGAGCAGCCAATGGAACTGGGTGACCAGCACCGAGCCTGCGAAGATCATGATCGTACGCAGCACGATCGCGCCCAGGATGCCGATGATCAGCACGCGTTGGCGCTGGGTCTCGGGCACCGCGAAGTAGCCCATGATCAGCAGGAAGACGAAGATGTTGTCGACCGCCAGCGCCTTTTCGATCAGGTAGCCGGTCAGGAACTGCAGGCCCACTTCATTGGCAACGGCCGCGCCTGCGGTCTCGTGCAGGTAGTACCAAAGGCCCGCATTGAAGGCCAAGGCCAGTGCCACCCAGCCCAGCGACCAGTAAATGGCCTCCTTGAAGGTGACTTTATGCGGGCCGCCGTGGCGCATCAGCACCAGGTCGATCAACAGCGCGGCAATGACGACGACGATGAAGCCGCCCCAAAGCCAAGGATTACCAATTGTCTGCATCATGGGAAAAATTCCGGTCGTGAACGGGGATATCTCGGAACCACAAAGGCCAAGAGCTGGACACGGAATCGGGGAGACCGGGGACAGAGCTTCGCCTATGCGGCGAAGGTCTTGCTCACAGTTCCAGTGACTGGAACTGCCGTTGCACCGGAGTCCTGCGACTCGAATTGACGGCGACAACGTCTGGGAGCTACTCCCCTTCTGGAGCGAATAGTGCCGTGCGGGCCTATTACAGTCAATGAATACGCTGCAGGCAGGGGGCGCTGCGCGGCTACAATAGCGCCATGAATACCCCACTCCCCGTCGTACGCCTGAAGAACGCGTGGCGCTCCAGCCACCCGTGGATTTTCCAGAAACTGGTCGAGAAGCCGACCGTCAAGCCCAAGTCCGGCACCATCGTCGATGTGGTCGGCGTGGACGGCGAGTGGATTGGCCGCGGCTTCTACAACGGCCACTCGCGCATCGCCGTGCGCATCCTGGAAACCAATCCGGACGTGGCGGTGGACCAGGCCTGGTTCGCGCAGAAGCTGGCGCAGGCCGTGTCGCTGCGCCGTGACGTGCTCAAGCTGGACGCAACCTCCAATGCCTGGCGCGTTGTCCACAGCGAAGGCGACGGTCTGTCCGGCCTGGTGGTGGACCGCTACGACGACCTGCTGGTGGTCGAGTTCTTCGCTGCCGGCATGTTCCGCCACCGCGAATGGATCTACGAGGCACTGCGCGACCTGTTCCCGGGCTGCCGTTTCCACAGCTTCGCCGACGAACACGTGCAGAAGCAGGAAAGCTTCGATTTCCACGGCAACACCACCACCGAACCGGCCGTGATCACCGAGTACGGCATCAAGTTCCGTGCCGACCCGGCCGGCGCGCACAAGACCGGCTTCTTCGCCGACCAGCGTGAGAACCGTGAGTGGCTGAGCCAGCAGGTGGAAGGCAAGACCGTGCTCGACCTGTGCTGCAACACCGGTGGCTTTGCGGTGTACGCCGCAGCGCGCGGTGCGGCCGACGTGCTGGGTGTGGACATCGACCAGGACGTGATCCAGCTGGCCAAGGGCAATGCGCGCCTGAACAACGCCAAGCCGCGCTTCGTGCAGGCCGACATCTTCCCGTGGCTGCGTGATGCGGCCAATCGCGGCGACCAGTACGACGTGGTGATCCTCGACCCGGCCAAGATGACCCGCGACCGCGACCAGGTCATCACCGCGCTGAAGAAGTACCTGGACATGAACAAGCTGGCCTTGGGCGTGGTCAAGCCCGGCGGTCTGTTCGCCACCTTCTCCTGCACCGGCCTGGTGGCCGAGGACCAGTTCCTCGACATGCTGCGTCGTGCCGCCTATTTCTCGGGCCGCACCATCCAGATCCTGAAGGTTGCCGGCGCCGGCCCGGACCACCCGTTCATGGCGCACGTGCAGGAATCGCGCTACCTCAAGGCGGTGTTCTGCCGCGTGCTGGACTGAGCCGATTGATCATCCCCCATGCAGCGGGCCACACAGAGCAGGGCCGCTGCATGGGAATCGATCCAAGGCGGCTGATCGCTGCGGCATGCGCTGATCAGCAGGGCCGCATCACGCCGCAGATGCTTTCTGCAGGGGCACGTCGGGCACCGACAACGCTTCCATTCGCTCAGCCAAGCCCGGCGTAGCCGAAAGCAGATACGAAATCCTGGCTATCCGTGCGCCGATATCGCGCCACAACATCACCAGGACAACGCTGGCAACGGCCAACAACAGGATGAGTACCCACAGCGCCTTGGCTGCCACTTGCAGTAGCGTACCCATCGCTGCACGCCAGCGGCTGGGGGAGGTTACCTGCGTCTGCGGATCGTATTTGGCGACAAGTCGTTGCAGCGGAATGATCCAGGTGGGCGAAACAGCTGCGGCCAATCCGGGATCGGTTCGCGTGCGCTCCAGCAACGGTTTCACCTGATCAACGGCGATCTTCCCGTACTCGCTGTGGGGCCGGTTCAGTACCGCCAACTGCACGTCCACATAGGCGCGCACCGCCAGCGGGAGTTGCTCCAGTTGCGTGTCTGGCTTGCTTATCTCGTTGTAGTTCACCCATTTGTCCCTGCCTGAAAGCGAGGGCTGCTTTGGGTCCCATGTTCCGATGCTGGAGATAGCAAGAAGGACAAGCAACATGAGCATCGTCCATGCCGAGGACAGCGCGATCATGTCGATCGGTCGCAGGCGCTTGCGGAAGCTCCGCTTGCGAAAAACAAGCAACAGGGCGGACACGATGATGAACGCGAAGCTGCCGGCTACCATCGACTCGCCTGCACCTGCGATGCTTTCGGTGGCTGCGATCCTCGGTAAGTGCAGCAGGTCAGGCCAGTGGTCACCGCTCCAGGCCGGAGCTGCCATGTGGAAGGACACGGCCAGGTTGATCAGCAATGGGATCGAGCAAACTACGCCGATGAGCGCGACGAACACGCGGTTGCGTCGTTTCTGCAGCTCCAGCAATGGCCAAGACGGCGCCACCGAACTCACCTTGCCGGTCCTGCTGCATGTACCAATTGCTGCTGCGCTTGCCGCATCTGCAGAATCTGCTGCTCAGCCGAGAGTCGGTCGCGCCTGCCTTGTGTCTGCAGCTGCTGAACCTCGCTGACCGTCTGGATCAACTTCTGCTGCACGAACTGCAGGGTCTCCACGTCCACCGCCAAGCGGTTGTTGGCCTTGGCGGTTTCCACCGAGTTGCTATGCAGCAGCTCGGCATTGCGGCGTAGCATCTCGTTGGCTGCATCATCGATGTTGCGCACGAGTTCGGTGGCATTGCGTTGTTCGTTGAGGCTCAGCGCGATCACGACGTTGCGCTTCCATGCTGGTAGCACCACCTCGCGAACGGTATGGAATTTTTCGATCAACTGGCGGTTGTTGTGCTGGATCAAGCGGATCTGCGGCAGGTTCTGCAGTGCTGATTGCTGTACGGCCAGCAGGTCGCCAGCACGCTTGTCGAGCACGTTGGCCAGATTGCGCAGGTCGCTGATTTTCTGCCCGGCGAACAGGTCTGTGCTGTCCTGCAGCGCACGCTGATCGGCTTCGGTCTGCAGCTGAGCAGCGCGGATTTTGGCGGCGACCACATGCTGCCCAAGTGCGCGAACCTCTTGTTCAACGCTCTGAAAGGTCTTTTCCAGCAGGCTGTTGCGTTGTTCCAGCGCTTGCTGGGTGGTGTTCACTTCGGTCATCAGCCGGTCGATCTGGCTGCGGGTGGATTCAAATTGGCTGGAGAGCGCACCAACGCGATCGCGCATCCGGTCGATCAAGCCTCCGATCAACGGCACCTTTGAACGCTGCTCAGCCATCATCGTGGTGTTGAGCCGGCTGGCCAGCTGAACCACTTCGCTGAGCATGCGGCCACCATCGTCCAGGTCCTTGTTACGAACCATATCCAACAGACCATCACCGAGATCGCTGCTGCTCGCCTCGCGGCCGAAACGCAGAACACTGGCGGGGTCTTCGCCATTGATACCGTTTGCAAGCTCGGTGATCTTCGGAAGATCGGTGTCGACCAGACCGTAGGCGGCCAGTTCCAGGCCCGCAGTGGCGGGCGTGGCGATGGAGGGGGCCACACTGGGAAGCGTCGTCTGGCTCATGCTTGTGTCGAAGGCGTTGGGAAAAGAGGGGTTGGTTCGGTAAGGATCTGCTGCAGCGACTGCAGCAGATCCTGGTGGGCCCGCCGTGCGGCGCCGATCAGTGCCGGATCGGTGTCGCGGGACGAGAACAGCGCCCGCCGGCTTTGCTGCCACATTGGGAGCAATACCTGTATGACTTCGCCGCAGCGGTCGAGCAGGCTGAGTGCATTGCCTCGTGCCAGCTGCAATTGCAGCTGGCCCATCTCCAGGCTCGCCAGCAATACCGCCAGGTTGGTCAGCCGTCGTAGCAAGCGATTGCGCGGCGAGCTGTCGGGTTCGGGGAGGGCGGTTTCAGCAGGAAGTTCAGCAGCGAAGGCCTTGCCGGCGGCGATGTAGGCCTGCAGTTCGAAGATCTGCTGTGTTTGTTGGTCACGCAGCGTGTCCAGTTGCAGCACGCCGGCGCGCACCAACCCGGACTGCGTTTCGATCTGCATGGCGATATCGGCAATAGTGCCAAAGCGTATTTCGCTGTTTACCCGGGCCTCGATATCCAGACCGGTTGCTTTCCGCCACCAGGACGCACGAGCGCTCAGCGCATCGATCGAGTCCTCCTGCAGGCGCTGCATCATCAGGCCGAGCAGCTGCGCCAGTTCCGTCGCCCCACCGTCATTGCGGGATGGCTCGGTGATCTGGTGGGTCATTGTGGATGGCCCGTAGCGGCCGATGTCCACTTCCTGGGCGAACAACGCTGGAAGCACGTCCCGTTGCAGCCGGGCGACCAGTGCAACCTGCAGGTTCTCGTTTGCAGGCAATTTATCGACTGCTTCCAGTGCAGGAAGCGGCGGTGGTACCGCTGACATTGACTAGATATCCCTTCCGGTGGCTTGGGCTACCGCATACCCATTGGTTGGCGAGTGTACGACAGGCATCGCAGCGGTACAGGGAAATAAGTGGATGGCAGCCGTTGGATTGAAACCTGGGTGGCACCAGCGCATGGTCGCTTGCAGAGGTGTCTGTCCACGTTCGGTTGTGGGTGAGCGCGCCATCCGAAGCGACTGCCGCCGACACGCCCCCCTGTCGTCAGTCACTGGCCCTGAGCAGGTGACCGGCGTTAATGTCGGATTTTTCCAGATCCGGTGAGTCTCCATGACGCTGCGTTCCCTGTCCCTGCTGGTATCCCTGTCGTTGTGCGTTCCACTGGCAGCCTCGGCGGTGGAGTTCAACCAGGCTGAGCTGAGCAAGGCCAGCGCCTTGCAGCACAAGCTGCTGACCCTGGATTCGCATCTGGACACGCCGGCCAACTTCGGCCGCGCCGATTTCAACATCATGCAGCGCCACGACCACAATGCCTTGTCGCAGGTCGATTACCCGCGCATGGTCGAAGGTGCGTTGGATGGTGGCTTCTTCGCCATCTACACCGATCAGGGCGACCGCAGCCCGGCCGCGCATATCGCCGAGCGCGACCATGGCCTGCAGCGCATGCAGGAAATCCACGAAATGCTGGCCGCCAACCCGGACAAGTTCCAGCTGGCACTGACTGCCGACGATGCCGCAAGGATCAAGGCCGCCGGCAAGCGCGTGGTCTATATCAGCATGGAGAACGGCAGCCCGCTGGTCGCTGATCCGACCTTGCTGAGCTATTACTACAAGGCCGGCCTGCGACTGATGTCGACGGTGCACTTCGCCAACAACGAATTTGCCGACTCGGCCACCGATCCCAAGGGGGCCGAGTGGAAAGGCTTGAGCCCGGCCGGCAAGGCACTGGTCAACGAGGCAGTGAAGCTGGGCATCGTGATCGACCAGTCGCATGCCTCCGATGCGGTGTTCGACAACCTGATCGAGATGATGCCGGTGCCCTTCATCCTCTCGCACAGCTCGGCCAAGGCGGTGTTCAACCACCCGCGCAACCTGGACGACGCGCGCCTGCGCCAGCTGGCCGCCAAGGGCGGCGTGATCCAGGCCAATGCCTATGGCGGTTATCTGGTCGACGAAACCAAGAGCGCCGAGCGCAAGCAGGCCGAGGAAGAGCTGGAGAAACGTCTTGGCGGTTGGGAGAACATGACCATGGCCAAGGGCGTGGAACTGCGCAAGGCGATGGCCGAGCTCGACCAGAAGTACCCGCGGCGCAAGGCCACGCTGGATGATTTCTTCCAGCACTTCGGCCACATGCTCGACGTGGTCGGCCCCGATCACGTCGGCATCGGCATGGATTGGGATGGCGGCGGTGGCGTGACCGGCATGGAAGATGCGGCCGACCTGCCCAAGATCACCGCCTGGATGCAGCGCCGTGGTTTGAGCGATGCACAGATCGGCAACATCTGGAGCGGCAATGTGCTGCGGGTGATGCGCCAGGCGCAGGATTACGCGGCGGCGCAGAACAAGCCCTGATCGCGCGCTGTTGGATGCGTGGAATGACGAAGCGGGCTCAGGCCCGCTTTGTTTTTGTCCACACGTTGTTGGGGGTAAGTGGGTTGTCCACAGGTTGGGTTGAGCCTTGAGGCTTTAGAGCTTTGAAGCAAAGGCACCCCTCCCCAACCCTCCCCTGCGCTATGCGCAAGGGAGGGGGCGGCTCTGCTCCCTCCCTTTGCCGCAGGCAAGGGGAGGGTTGGGGAGGGGTGCTCTTCAAGCAGAACCAACAAACCCCAAAAACAAAAAGCGGGCCGAAGCCCGCCTTTCGCTTTATCCACAACAGCCTGTGGATTACTTGCTACGCCCCAGCACCGCATTGCGGCGGCTGTACAGCGCATAGACCAGCAAACCAAACACGTTCCACGCCAGGAACCACAGCTGGGTGCGCATCGGCAGGCTGATGAACAGGTAGATGCAACCACCGATTGCCAGCGGCCCTACCACCCATGCCAGTGGCGTGCGGAAGGTACGCGGACGGTTGGGTTCGCGCTTGCGCAGCACCAGCAGGCACAAGCCGACCGCAGTGAACGCGGCCAGCGTGCCGGCATTGGCCAGCGCGGCGATTTCATCCAGGCGCGCCACACCGGCCAGCGCAGCCACCAGCACGGCGGTGAACAGGGTGATGGTTACCGGCGTGCCGGTGCGCTGGTTGACCTTGGACAGGCCACGCGGCAGCAGGCCATCACGCGACATCACGAAGAAGATGCGGCTCTGGCCGTAGAAGAACGCCAGCAGCACGGTCGGCAGGGCGATGATGGCGACGATGCCGATCACCAGCGCAGCGGTGCCATGGCCGAGTTCGCGCATGATCAGCGCCAGCGGCTCGGCGCTCTTGCCAAACACCGTGTAGCTCATCGCGCCGACCGCAGCCAGGGCAACCAGCAGGTAGATGATGGTGCAGCCAACCATCGAACCGATGATGCCGATCGACAGGTCGCGCTTGGGGTTCTTGGTTTCCTCGGCCGCGGTGGAGATCGCATCGAAGCCATAGAAGGCGAAGAAGATGATCGCCGCTGCCGCCATCACCCCGCGCTCAACGCCATCCGGACCCAGCGATTTGGGGAAGCCGTACGGCATGAACGGCTGCAGGTTGGCGCTGTCGAAGGCCGGCAGGGCCACCGCCACGAACACCGCCAGCGCGATCAGCTTGAACACCACCAGCACTGCATTGAGGGTGGCGCTTTCCTTGGTGCCGACCATCAGCATGCCGGCGACCAGGAAGGTGATGACGATGGCGGGCACGTTGAGGAAGCCACCTTCCACGTGCGGGCCGGCGGCCAGGGCTTGCGGCAAGGCTACGTTCCAGCCGAACGAAGTGTGCAGCCATTCGAGGAAGCCGACGAAGTAGCCGGACCAGCCGACCGCCACCGTGCTGACCACCAGCGAGTACTCCAGGATCAAACTCCAGCCCACCACCCAGGCAATGGTCTCGCCCAGTGCGCTGTAGCTGTAGGTATAGGCGCTGCCAGCGGCTGGCATCATCGTCGACAGCTCGGCATAGGCCAGCGCCGCACAGGCGCAGATCGCACCAGCGATGATGAAGGACAGCAGCACCGCAGGGCCGGCCTTGTCCGCACCCACGCCAATCAGCGTGTAGATGCCGGTGCCGACGATGGCGCCGATGCCGAGCGCGACCAGATGGGGCCAGCTCAGCGTTGGAATAAGCCGACGGCCTTCTTCGTGTTCGGTGAGTTGGTCGATGGGCTTGCGCCGGAGCCAGGATTGCATGCGGACCTCACGGTTCGTGGTGGTTCGGGGAAGCGGCCGAGTTTGGCGTAACGCAGTGCAGCAAAGCTAGAAAAACCCGCTATTTGGCGCGCTTTTACCGCGTACAGATGTCAACGTGCCGAATTCGGCATAAAAAGCACAGGAGCAGGCCGGGTTGTGGACCCGGCAACCGAGCTTACGCCGCCAAAGCGTCTTGCGGCGTTGATCAACGCCGCGCCTGCAGCACCCTCAATCGGCAATGCCCAGGCGCAGCCCGAACACCACCAGGCAGACGCCAACTCCGCGTCGCAGCCACACGCCAACACGCGGATAGCCGGCCAGGCGGCGGGCGATGAACTGGCCGCCGAAGATCAGCACCGAGCACCAGCCGATGCTGAGGATGGCGATCAGCACCGCCATCGTCGCCAGGGTCAGCGCACCGCGCTGGCGCACCGGGTCGATGAACAGTGGGAAGAAGGCCATGTAGAACAGGATAGCCTTCGGATTGAGCAGGCCGACCAGCAAAGCCTGGCGGAACCAGCGCCGCCCGTGTTGAACCGGCGCAGTCTCGCCAGCGACCGCAGCCGCCGGCTCACGCAGCAGGTTGATGCCGACCCAGATCAGGTAGGCCGCACCCACGTAACGCAGCGCGGCGAACAACACCGGATGTGCCTGCAGCAACGCAGCCACGCCGGTGGCGGCAATGGCGATCAGGATCTGGTCACCCAGCATCAGCCCGGCCAGGGTGGCGTAGCCGGCACGCACGCCGCCGCGCGCTGTGGCGGTAAGCAGGGTGAAGGTGCCCGGTCCGGGCAACATCAGGAACAGGATCACGGCCACCACGAAGGTGCCCAGATCGTTGATACCCATCCACGGCATGGCGGCTCTCCGTGGGGGTCAGGGCGCGCGCTGCGCGGCGATGCGTTGTTTCACCGCATCGATCAACCCTTGCAGGTCATCAAAGCGCGGCACGCCGTAGCGGTCACCGCTGATATCCAGGTTGCCCTTGCGCCAATAACCCGCCGGCGCGGCCACCAGCAGCTTGCCCGAGCGCGCATACAGGCCGAACTCGAGCAGGGTGATCGGGCTCTGCGTGCCGGGCGCGAAGTACATCAGCACGATGTCGGCCTGTTCCAGCGCGGCCAGTTCCCATTCCACCTGGCGGCGGAACTCGGGCTCGTCGGCCTCGGCGCGCCAGGCCGGATTCCAGTCGGCGCGACGGGGATTGAGCATCAGCACGCCCTGGTCGGCCAGCGCGGCCTGTACCTGCTGTTGCCAATCGCCGGCCTTGCCCATCTCGATGCTGCCCGCCAGGAACACCTTGGGGCGCGCGTCATTGGCGGGCAGGGCGTTGGGCGAGGTGATGGTCTGCGAGTCGCTGGCCAAGGCTGCCATCGGCAGCAGGCACAACAGACTCGACAACAGCAGCAGCGACAGCGGCTTCATGGCAGGGACACGGCGGGTGGTGGGGGTGTACATGATCGCAGATAGGCGCCAATGGCAGTTTTCGCCAGTGGTCGGCTGGTTGCAGGATCAGCTTCTGAGACGGGCAGGGCTACACTTCTGCCCATGCAAACTGAAACCCTGATCCTTGGCGGCCTGCTGGTCGTCGTCCTGGTGCTGCAGCTACTGCTGTTGCTGCGCCGTAATGACAACAGCGCGCTGGAAACCACCTTGCGTGAAGAACAGCGTAGCGGCCGCGGCGAGCTGCGCGAGCAGCTGGAAACCATGGCGCGGCAGCAGGACATCCGCATCGATGGCTTCGGCCGCAACCTTACCGACCTGTCCACCCGCACCGACCAGCGCCTGGACCTGCTGCGCGACAGCCTCAACGACGACGCCCGCAAGGGCCGCGAGGAAACCGCCAACGCCCAGCAGCTGCTTGCGCAGTTGCTGGGTACACGGCTGCAGGATGTGCGCGGCCAACTCGACGTGTTCGGCCAGCAGCAGGAAGCGCGGATGGAAGCCTTCGCCCGCCAGCTGGCCGGCCTGCAGCAGAGTCTGGTCGAGGAAACCCGCAAGGGCCGCGAGGAAGGCGCGCAGGTACAGCTGCGCTTCGGCGAAACCCTCAACCAGAAGCTGGGCGAACTGACCCAGCGCAACGAGCAGCGCATCACCGAGATGCGCCAGACCCTGGAAGCGCGCTTGAAGGACCTGCAGGGGGACAACGCCGCCAAGCTCGAACTGATGCGCCAGACCGTCGACGAGAAGCTGCAGAGCACGCTCAATACGCGTCTGGATTCCTCGTTCAAGCTGGTCTCCGAGCGGCTGGAACAGGTGCAGCGCGGTTTGGGCGAAATGCAGCAGTTGGCGACCGGCGTTGGCGATCTCAAGCGCGTGCTGAGCAACGTCAAGAACCGCGGCGGCTGGGGCGAAGTGCAGCTGGACAACATCCTCGAGCAGACCCTGACTGCCGAGCAGTACGCCCGCGGGGTGAAACTGCGCGCCGACAGCGGTGAGATGGTCGACTTCGCCGTGCGTCTGCCCGGTCGTGGCGATGCCGAGTCGCCGGTATGGCTGCCGATCGATTCCAAGTTCCCGCGCGAAGATTACGAACGCCTGCTCGATGCCCAGGAAGCAGGCGATGTGGAAGCGGTGCGCAACAGCGGCAACCAGCTGGAGCGGGCGATCCGCATCCAGGCCAAGTCGATCAGTGAGAAGTACATCGTGCCGCCGCACAGCACCGACTTCGCGGTGATGTTCCTGCCGACCGAAGGCCTGTATGCCGAGGTGATCCGCCGCGCCGGTCTGGTGGATGCCTTGCAGCGCGAACACCGCGTGGTGATTGCTGGCCCGACCACGGTCACCGCCTTGTTGAACAGCCTGCAGATGGGCTTCCGCACCCTGGCCATCGAGCAGCGCTCGTCGGAAGTGTGGAGCCTGCTGGGCGCGGTCAAGAGCGAGTTCGGCAAGTTCGCCGGCATCCTCGAGAAGGCCGAGAAGCAGATCAACACGGTTGGCAAGAGCCTGGGCGACGCCAGCCGCAAGACGCGTACGATCGAGCGCAAGCTGCGTGGCGTGGAGTCCCTGTCCAGCGACGCCTCGCAGGCGATGCTGGGTACAGACGACGAAGCTGACGAAGCCGAAGACGAAAGCCCCACAGCGTAGTGCGGTGCCAAGCTTCAGCCCCCTCCCTTTGCCGAAGGCAAGGGGAGGGTTGGGGAGGGGTTGGCTCTTCGCCCGTGTAGTGGGGGGGGGCGCGGGGGGGGGGGCGGGGCGCCGCGGTGGGCCGCCCCCGCCGGGGGGGGGGGGCCCCCCCCCCCCCCCCCCCCGCCGCCCGCGCCCCCCCCACTACCAACAGCCAGCCAGCCGAGCATGGTTCGGCACTACAGTGTTGCAGTAGGACTGTCGTGCCAGCGCCACCCGCGCCGTTTATGCTTGCGATCTCCCAACCCCACCGCAGGTAACCACATGACCGCTTCCGTATACGACATCGCGCTGACCACCATCGACGGCGCTCCGGCTTCGCTGTCCGACTACCGCGGCAAGGTACTGTTGCTGGTCAACACCGCCTCCAAGTGCGGCCTCACCCCGCAGTATGAAGGCCTGGAAAAGCTCTACCGCGAAAAGCAGGACGCCGGCCTGGAAGTGCTGGGTTTCCCGGCCAACAACTTCAACGGCCAGGAGCCGGGCAACGAAGAAGAGATCAAGCAGTTCTGTGCGCTGACCTATGACGTCAGCTTCCCGATGTTCTCCAAGATCAGCGTCGCCGGTGCCGACATCCACCCGCTGTATCAGCAGCTGACCGCCGCCCAGCCGGCAGCCATCGGCGAGGGCCCGCTGCGCGAGAAGCTGGCGGGCTTCGGCATTGAGACCAACCCGGCCCCGGCCGTGCTGTGGAACTTCGAGAAGTTCCTGATCGGCAAGGACGGCGCCGTCGTCGCCCGCTTCGCACCGGACACCACCGCCGATGACGCTGCCCTGCGCAAGGCGATCGACGCAGCGCTGGCTGCGTAAACACCCGGTTGTTGTAGGGGCGGCGTAAGCCGCGAAGCTGACATTGCCGGCGCGCCGGATCAATCTGCAACCGGCTGATCCATCAGCTTCGCGGCCTACGCCGCTCCGACAAAAAGCTAAACAAAAAGCCCGGGTTTCCCCGGGCTTTTTGCTTTCCAGCCGCAAGCAGAATCAGTCGCCCCAGTTCGGCATCGGCATCGCGTCGACCGGAATCGGGCTCTGGTCATCATCGTCGCGCTTGCCGCTGTGGCGCAGATCCTTTTCGATCTGGTAGTTGCGACGCTGCAGCCAGGCATCGCGGGTCAAGGCGTATTCGTCCACCGCGGTGTCACGCAGTGAATCGACCGCCATCAGCTGTGCGCGCATATCGACCAGCTGCAGGCCCTGCAGACCGATGCGGACCTTGTCCATCTCGATCTGGCGCATCGGCGACAGCGGAATGTCACCGGCCAGGCCGAACACATCACGCACGGTACGCGGGCCGAAGAACGGCAGCTCCACGTAACGCGAACGACGCCAGCCCCAGGCACCCAGGGTCTGACCGAAGTCTTCGCTGCGCTTGGGTACCATCGCCTTGCTGGCTGGATCGAACAGGCCGCCAATACCGAAGGTGGAGTTCATCAGGAAGCGGCCCAGCGTGTCCCAGGCATCGTCGGCGTGGCCCTGCAGCAGCTGGTTGACCATGGTCAGCGGCGAACGCAGGTTGCTGAAGAAGTTGCTGACGCCAGTGCGTGCGAACTGCGGCACGACATTGGTATACGCCGTCGCCAAGGGGCGCGCGACGCCACGGTCGACGGCATTGTTGAAGCGATGCACGCCGCGGTTGTACTTCTCCCACGGATCGTAGGTCATGGCGGTGGTGCTGCTGCCGTCTGCGCTCTCGCTGCCGGGTGCAGGGCCACCGTAGAGTGCGGCGAAATCGTCTTCGGCGCCGGTTGGCACAGCGCCATCGCTGGCGGCTGCGCCGCTCTGTGCAACGTCGGCCGTGGTCGTGCCGGCGCTGTCCTGCGCAGCGGCGATCGGAGCCGCATCGGTGTTGTCGACTACCTGCTCGGTGGCTTGCGGCGTAACCAGGGTGGTTGCCGGCGCTGCATCGCGCGCAGGCTTGCCGGCGCAGGCGGCCAGCAGCGCAACGGTGAGCAGAAGGAGGAGGGTGCGGAGAAGTTTCATGTCAGCTTCCTGCCGAGGAGGCGTTGAAATCGAGGGACGGTGACAGCCGGTAGGCCGCGCACAATTCGTCCAGACCAGCCGGGCTGCCGCTGACGTTGCCGCCACCTTGCGCCCGCAGACGTGCAGCCAGTTCACCCAGCAGCGCCAAGCCGGCGCTGTCGATGCCCTCAACTGCGGCCAGATCGAGCTGGCGCACAGGCGACAGCGCCCGCGTCAGCTGCGGCCACAGTGCAACCACCGCTTCGCGGTTGATCACGCCTGCCAGCAGCAGGGTGTCGCCCTCGGTGCGGAAGGTGGCGTTACTTGCCACGGGGAGCGGCCGGACCCGCATTGGCCTGCATGCTGCCGCTGCGCAGTTCGGTGGCGACCTGCTTGATCGACTTCTGCCGCAGCGGCGCGTCGAACTGGTTCTTGAAGGTCTGCACGTAGGAGATGCCTTCGATCATCACGTCGAAGATCTTCCACTGGCCATCCACGTTGCGCATCAGGTATTCGACCGGGGTCGGCTCACTGCCAGCGCGTACCAGCTCGGTGGAGACCTTGACGCCGCGGTTGCCCGGCAGCGGCTGCTCGCTCTTGTAGCGGAAGCTGGGCCGGCCCTGGATATCGAGCAGGGCTGAACCATAACGCGACATCAGGTTGTCGGCCATGGCATCGGCGAACAGTTTGACGTCGGCATCGGCGGCGCCGCGGCCATGCACGCCCAGCACCAGGCGGGCAGCGTAGTCGCGGTCGAAGGCGCGGCTCAGCTCACCATCGATGTAGCTGCGCAACGTCGCCGGGTTGGCGCGGAACTCCGCGCGGCGGGTCTGCAGCGAATTGATGATGCGGGTGCTGGAATCCAGCACGGTGCGGGCGGCGGCCGAAGGCTGCGCGGCGGTTGCGGCCGGGCGCGCCTGTGCCAGCGTGACCGACGGAGCGGCGGCCAACAGGGCAGAGGCGAGCACGACGGTAAGCAGTTTCACTTTCATGGTTGCGGTTCCGTAGCGGGCGCGTCTGCGCCGGGGGTTTCGTTTGCAGCCGCGCCGGCATTGCCGCCACCGCTGAACATGTATTTGCCAACCAGTTGCAGCAGGTCTACCGCCGGCTGGGTGAAGACGATCTCATCACCGGACTTCAATACGTCCGGATCGCCACCGGGCTGCAGGCCGATATAGCTTTCGCCCAGCAGACCGCTGGTGAAAATTCCGGCGGACGTGTCGGCGGGCAGGTCCTTGAACTTGCTGTCCAGCGACAGGGTGACGATGGAATCGTATTTAATCGGGTCGAGCTGAATGTCAGCTACTTGGCCGATGGTCACACCGCCGACCTTCACTGGTGCCTGCTTGCGCAGCTGCCCGATCTGGCTGAAGCGTGCCTTCAGCTCATAGCCACCGCCGCCAGTGCCGAAGCGCTGGTTGGTGGAAGCGACGGCCAATACCAGCAGCGAGGCCAGGGCCAGCAGCAGGAAGGCGCCAACGGAAAATTCGAGTCTGGGTCCACGGATGGCCATGTTCTGTCTCACTCCTGATCCATCTGGTGCTTCGCAAAGCGAAGCGGGTTGTTCGATTCTTTAGTTTGATCCCCGCACACGGATGTGCGGGCTCTTGCGAGGGACTCGCATCATTGGAAAAGCAGTGCGGACAGCACGAAGTTGAACATCAGCACCAGCAACGAGGCGTTCACCACCGCACGGGTGGTGGCCACCGAGGTGCCTTCGATGGTCGGCTCGGCGTGGAAGCCGACGTAAGCCGCCACCAGCGCCGCGGTACCGCCGAAGATCGCCGACTTGAGCAGGGCCACGGCGAAGTCATCCCAGAAATCGACGCTGCCGCGCAGCCCCGACCAGAACGTGCCGTTGTCCTGTCCCAATACGTGCACCGCTTCGAAGTAACCACCGGCAATGGCCAGCGAGCAGAAGATGCCGGTCAGCAGCGGCACGGTCAGCACCGCTGCCCAGAAGCGCGGCGCAACCGCCTTGGCGATCGGGTCGATGGCCATCAGCTCCAGCGCCTTGATCTGGTCGGTGGCCCGCATCAGGCCGAGCTCGGCGGCGATCGAGCTACCGGCGCGGCCGATGAACAGCAGCGCGGTCAGCACCGGTGCCAGCTCGCGGTACAGCGACAGGCCGAGCAGGGTGGACAGCGCATCGGAGGCACCGAAGGTGGTCAGCGTGCGGTAGCCCTGCAGGGTCAGCACCAGGCCGACGAAGGCGCCGCCGACGGCGATGATTGGTAGCGAACGCGCGCCGATCTTGTAGATCTCGCGGGTCAGCTCGGCCAGGAAGTCGCGCGTCGGCAACGAGCCACGCAACACCGTCAACGAGAACAGCCCGGCACGGCCCAGCGAACGGATGGAGGAGGTGAAGGGCATCAGCTAGCGTCCCTTGAACTACCGAAGGTGCTGGACGACAAGGCCTTCTCCCGCAAGCGGGAGAAGGTGCCCGAAGGGCGGATGAGGGGAGCTTTTGCTCCACGTGCTTTAAAAGCGCCCTCTCCCCAGCCCTCTCCCGCTGTGCGGGAGAGGGAGCAGGAATCACGCATTTCGCGCAGCGTCGTCATCACGCGTTCTCCAACCCGTAGTTGCGCGTTGGCGCATCGAACGGGATCGGGCCGTCCGGCTGTCCATGCAGGAACTGCCGCACCAGCGGGTCGGTGCTGGCCTGCAGTTCGTCCGGCGTGCCGGAGAACACGATGCCGCCATTGGCGATCACCACGGCCTGATCGCTGATCGGCAGGGTTTCATGCACATGGTGGCTGACGATGATGCTGGTCAGGCCGAGGCTGTCGTTCAAGCGCTGGATCAGGCTCATGATCACGCCCGAGGCGATCGGGTCCAGCCCGGTCAGCGGCTCGTCGTAGATCATCAACGGCGGGTCCAGGGCCAGCGCACGCGCCAGCGCGACACGCCGCGCCATGCCGCCGGACAGCTCCCGTGGCCAGGCGTCGGCAGCGGCCAGCAGGCCAACCGCATGCAGCTTCATCTGCACCAGGCGGCGCAGCACCGGCTCGGGCAGCTTGGTATGCGCACGCAGCGGCAGCGCAACATTGTCGGCCACGCTCAGGTCGGTGAGCAGACCGTTGCCCTGCAGCAGCACGCCGACGTTCTTGCGCATCTCCAGCAGATCACGGTTGCCGTGCGGAATATCCTGACCAAATAGCTGCACAGTGCCGGACACCGGCCGCAACTCACCAGTCAGTGCCGCCAGCATCGTTGACTTGCCACTGCCCGAAGGGCCGAGCACGGCAGTGATGCTGCCGCGCGGTACCTGCAGTGAAACATCGCGCAGGATGGTGCGTCCGCCGCGATCGATTCGCACGTTCGACAACTGCACCAAGGGAGTCCGGGCTGAGGGCATGACGGCCTTTAACGGAAAACCAACGTTCTAGGATTGCCAGCAGCGCCTGAACATAAGCGTACTGGACCGTGCAGTATTGTCGCACCCCGCGCGGCCCCGGGGATGCACGGAAGCTCAGTATTGGTGGCAACACACTGTCTCCCCTGTGGCCGAATCGGCGTCCGGGGTTCTGTGCACAGCCTGTGACGGGCACGGATGCCCACACGGCAGCGGTGTATCCCTCGGCTGCCTTGCAAACAACGACGGCCAGCAGGGCTGGACGCCTACGTCGTTTCCAGACGTATCCGATTCTTGGGCAGGAAGGGGCAGGCTAAGGTCGCGGCCGACTGCATTCAATGCACCGGCCACGGAGGGGCCGAGGACGATGGCAAGGACGCTGATCGTCGTGGGCGACGCCCTGCAAGCCGGTGGTTCGGTACTGACCGGCTCACCACAGACCGATATCGAAGGCCGCGCAGTGGCGCGCATCGGCGACCGCGTCATCTGTGCCCGGCATGGGCCAGGCTCCATCCTCACCGGCGATGCAACGCTGGTCATCGATGGCCAGCCGGTCGCCCGGCATGGCGACAAAGCCAGTTGTGGCTGCGCGTTGTTGGCGGGCAAACAGCAGTTGGCGCATGTGAGTGCGGGTGGTGCGCCGGTTGCTGCGACAGCGATGAAGGCAAGCAGCTCGATTCCAGTTGAACCTGCGCTGCAACCAGTAGCTTCTTCGTTGGCGGCCCCTGGAGCGCTACCTCCTGAGCAATGTTGGCTAGGTGACCATAGTCGCCATGTGCGGGAGGACCCGAACGGCCGCTACTTTGTGGCACAAGAGCCTGATGGTACGCGCGCTGTCTTTGACATGGCTTCCAGCTTTCGCATTGATGTTCCGCTTAAGACCGGTGGCGATATCTTGGTCACAGCAAAGATCAAAGTGGTCAAGCGCGGGCGAGTATCAGACAACGACGTCGAAACGGCCAAGGAACGCTTTCTGCGTGGTGTTGACCTGAGGATCAACAATAAATTCAATTTGCAGATTATTGACGACCCATGTGGCACCCGGGCATTTCCAATCCGCTACATGGTGGAATTTGTAGCAGCGGGTGAGGACTACACGTTACTGCTACACGACATTTATCCTCGCGAGAAGGTGTCTGGCAGCACGATCTACACTTCAGTCAACACCGACGAATGGACTTATGTGCATGAGTTCATGCACTGCCTGGGTTTGCCGGATGAGTACATGGACGGAGAAGATCCAGAATTGACTATAAAGCATCGCTTTCCCAGTGGGTTTCTAAGCTCCGATGCCGTAGTTACAAAGAAAATGAGAGAGAAGTCCGATCCTGATGCGACCTTGATGTCCGACGAATTCAATACCGTGCTGAAGCCGCGTCATGCTTGGAACATAGGGCTTGAAGTCCGGGAATTTTTGAGCAGAAGAATCGGCCGGGAGGTGGCGTGCAACGTGTTCTGTTGATCCTGATTCTATCGTTACCCTTATTCGCTTATGGCGGGGAGACTGATCCCATGATTGAGCTACGTGCTCGTTGCCTTGGTGGTAATCCCTGTCGCTTCGTCGACGAGATGATCCGCGTGGAATTGGAGCTGATCAATGCGGGCAATGAGCCTGTGTCGCTGCCGGTCGAGTACTACCGGAAACGTGGGCCAAGGGTGATCCTTGTGGACAATCACTCGGGCAAGGAAAGCCGCGTGGGTATGGGACCACCTAACTCTGACTTGGCCAATCAATTGCAGGTCTTGTCCCCCGGTGAAACGGTTCGAATCCAGTGGCTGGTAACGCCGGATGCGATAACCCGATTCGCTTTGAATCCGCTAGATCTGACAGTTCGATTCTCTTTCGATCTGACGCCACGGCTCTCCGTTCCGGATGCAGTATTTGCAAGAGCGGAGCTGCACGTTGTGGACGGAAGGTAATGAACTCCAAATCTTCATCCTGTCCACATGAGTCCAGTAAACGAAGCCATTAGCATCCAGGTGCTCATGGAGGGTTATTGAACGGAGGTACTGGCACCTGTTCAGCGCCTCGATCCCCCAACCGCCACCCAGATTACTCGTCGAAACCATCCCACTGCGGCAAGATGGCGCGATGAGCAATGCCCCCGATTTCCGCCTGTACCACTCCAATGCCCTGGATGTGTTGGCCCAGCTGTTGGCCCATGCGCTGCGCGAGCCGGCGCCGGGCCAGCCGTTGTTGGCTGCCGATATCGTCCTGATCCCGCAGGTGGCGATGCGCCGTTGGCTGCAGTCCACGCTGGCTGCCGAATATGGTGTGTCAGCCAATCTGGAATTCCTGACCCCCGGTGAATTCGTCGCCAAGGCACTGAAGGCCAATGTGCCGGGCGAGCGAGACGATCTGGGCGCGACCGGCCTGCACTGGCGCTTGTACGGGGCGTTGACCGACAGCACGTTAATGCAGAAACCGGCGATGGCCGGGCTGCATGCCTACCTGGACCGCGATGATCCGCTGCGCCCGTGGGCGCTGGCGGCCGAGCTGGGCGGGGTGTTCGAGAAGTACCAGGCCTGGCGCCGCGACTGGCTGCTGCGCTGGGAGGACGGCGCTGAGCCGGACGACCCGCAGGCCATCCTGTGGCGGCATATCGCCGGCGGACAGAACTACCGCGCACGGCGAATCAACGATTACCTGGCCCGCTTCGAAGGCGAGCACCAGCCCTTGCCGCAGGGTCTGCCGCAGCGGCTGTTCGCCTTTGCCACGCTCAACGTCTCGCCGGACGTGCTGCGGGTGATCGCCAGCCAGGCACGGGTCGGCACGCTGCACTTCTATATGCCGACGCCAACGCGCTCCTATTGGGGCGATCTGCAGACGCTGAAGGAAAAGCTGCGCAGCGGCCTGGCCGAACCATTCGGCACCGAGGCCGGCGAGAACCCGCTGCTGCAGGCCTGGGGCGAGGCCGGCCGTGACTTCATGGCGGTGCTGGGCGATTACGAAGTGGTGCACCCCAGCGGCGAAATCGCCGCCTATGTCGACCCGGAGAGCATTCCCGTCCCCGGTTTGGATGACGGCGGGCTGGGCGACAGCTTGCTGCATCGCCTGCAGGCCGACCTGTTCCACCGCCGCGCGCTGCCCTCGCCACCGTTGCGCGAGACGCTGCGGGTGGACGACCCCAGCATCCAGATCCACGCCTGCCACACCCGCCTGCGCGAGATGCAGGTGCTGCACGACCAGCTGCGCGCGCTGCTGGAAGACCCGCGCTTCGACCCGCCGCTGCAGCCGCGCGAGATCGCGGTGCTGGCACCGGATATCGACCCCTACGTGCCCTACCTGGAATCGGTGTTCGGCGGCCGTGGCGGCAACGATGCGCACATTCCATGGGCACTGGCCGATGCCAGTCCGCTGCAGGGTGAGCCGCTGGCCGAGGTGTTCGTGCAGCTGCTGGGCCTGCCGGTATCGCGTTTCGGCCTCAATGAAATTCTTGACCTGCTGTCCAGCGCGCCGCTGGCGTCCGCCTCCGGTCTGGATGCGGCTGCATTCGAACGCCTGCACGGCTGGCTGCAGGCAGCGGGCGCGCGTTGGGGCCTGGATGCTGGCCATCGCAAGCAGCGTCAGGCGCCGGCAGACGATGCCTACACCTGGCAGTTCGCACTGGACCGGCTGCTGCTCGGCCACGCCAGCGGCAGTGATGAGGACATCGCAGGCGTCGCGCCGTGGCCGGAACTGGAAGGCGGTGGGCTGGCTGCACTGGATGCGCTGATCCGCCTGCTGCGTGTTCTCGCCCGCCACCAGAAGACCCTGGCCGAAGCGCTGACTCCAAATCAGTGGCGCGAGCGCCTGCTCGGCCTGCTGCTGGCGTTGCTGCCGGAAACCCCGACCGAGCCGTCCGCGGTGCGCGCGCTGGATCGCCTGCGCAAGCTGGTCAACGAGTTTGCCGAAGAAGCCAACACGGCTGGTTTTGACGCGCCGGTACCGGCTGAAGTCGTGCGCGCCCACTTTGCCTCGGTGCTGTCCGAGGCCGATACCCGCGCGCCACTGCTGACCGGCGGCATCAGTTTCGGCCGCATGGTGCCGATGCGCCTGCTGCCGTTCCGGGTGATCTGTGTGTTGGGTTTGAACGACGGCGATTTCCCGCGCCGCGATCCGGCTGCCGGCCTGAGCCGGCTCACCGCCGAGCTGGGCACCGAGCGTCGCCGCTATGGCGACCGCTCGCTGCGCGAGGACGACCGCTTCCTGTTCCTGCAGCTGTTCGCTTCGGCCCAAGACGTGTTCTACCTGAGTTACCTCGGCGCAGATGCCCGCGACGGCAGCGTGCGCGAACCCTCGGTGCTGGTCAGCGAACTGGTCAACGCGGCGTCGGCCTATCACCTGGACAGCGCTGCCGCGCGCAAGCACCTGGTGGTGCGGCATCCGCTGCAGCCGTTCGCGCCGGCGGCGTTTGGCGGCGATGGCGAGCCGCGCCGTTTCAGTTACCGGCGTCAGTGGCATCCGGCCGCCAGCGCGGTCGGCGGCAGCCGGCAACGCTTGGCGCCGTGGTTTGACGGCCCGCTGAACGCACCGCTGCCGACCGCGCTCAGTGACGACAGCCTGTCGCTGGATACCCTGCGCCGATTCATCAGTGACCCCGCCGGGCAGTTCCTCAGCCAGCGGCTTGGACTACGGCTGGCCGGTGACATCGACGACAGTGAAGACATCGAGCCGCTGCTGGTACCCAGCGGTGGCCGCCTGCATTCGTCCTTGCAGCAACATGTGCTCAGTGCCTTGCTGGAAGGCCGCGAAGCTGGCCTGTACCAGCGTCTGCGTGCCCGTGCTTTATTGCCTTCCGGTGCGCTGGGACGGCAGCAGTTCGAACGCATGCTCAGCCGCATCCGGCCCTGTGCGGAAACGTTTTCGCAGTGGTACGACGGCCAGCCGCTGGGCTCGCAACGTTACGAAGTTCAGCTCGATGGCGTGCGCCTGCATGGGCGTGTCGAGCAAATTCATCCACAGGGCCTGATCCGCCTGCAGGCGGGGTCGCCAGGGGTGGCCTATGTGCTGCGCGGTGGCCTGGATTGGCTGCTGGTGAACGCTGCCGGTGTGCCGTCAGCGATGCTGCAGTTCCATGACAACGGACAGGCTGGCTATGGCCCACACCGCTTGCCTGAGCTGTCTGCAGAAGCTGCACAGACAGCCTTGAAAGCCTTGCTGCGCCTGCGTTCCGAAGGAATGCAGGCGCCGCTTCTGTTCGCCCCGTACACCGGCTGGGAGATCTACAACGCCGATGAGGACAAGCGCGAAAACGCGGCGCAGGCGCGCTGGTTCGGCAGCGAACACAGCTGGGGCGAGCGCAACGGCGAAGCCCTGCAATTGGCCTTGCGCGGCACCGATCCGTTCGCTTCGCCAAGCACTACTCACAGATTTATCCACAACGCCTTGTTGATATTTACCGCGCTGCGCGAGGGCCGCGTTTTGCCCGATTTCGATGCTGAAACCGATCTCACGAACGGAGCCGGCGCATGAGCACCGAAGCGCTGCAGCAGGACCCGTATCTGCACCTGCCGTTGGATGGCCTGCGCCTGATCGAGGCCAGCGCCGGCACCGGCAAGACCTTCACCCTGGCCACGCTGTTCACCCGGCTGGTGGTGGAGCAGGGCCTGCGCATGGGCCAGATCCTGGCGGTGACCTTCACCGACGCGGCCACCCAGGAACTGCGCAAGCGCATCCGCGAGCGTCTGGAACTGGCTGCGCGCGTGGTCGACAGCACGCCGGACGACAACGACAGCCCCGAAACCACGCTCACCCGCGCCATCCTGCAGCGCCACCTGCAGCAGGGTGTGGAAAGCGCCGCGCAGCTGGGCCGGCGCCTGCGCATTGCCGCTGAAGAAACCGACCTGGCCTCGATCTTCACCATCCACGGTTTCTGTACCCGCGTGTTGGGCGAATACGCTCTGGAGAGCGGCCACACCTTTGCCGCGCCCGAGCTGCTGGCCAATACCCGTGAGCTGCATGCCGAACTGGCGGCGGACCTGTGGCGCCTGCACGCAGGGCAGGGCGAGCATCTGGAGGCGCTGCTCGGCCTGTGGAAAAGTCCGGATGCATTGGCCCGGGATCTGCCGGCATTGGCGGCCGAACTGCCACTTTATCCACAGCCGCCGCAGACCCTGATCGAAGACACCCGCCCGTTCCGCGACGGCGCAGCGCAGCGCCTGGCCGCCGGCATCGCCGAGCACGGCGACACCTATCTGCAACAACTGCGTGGCGCGCTGGAAGGCGGCATCCTCAACAAGTCCAGCTACAAATCCGACTGGATCGAGCCGCTGTTCCAGCAATTGCTGCAGTGGAGCCGTCACCCCGATCCGACCGCCGAACTGGACGGACGTCTGGAACGGCTCACGCTGGAGGCGCTCACTGCCAAGACCAACAAGGCCAAGGCCGGCAGCACCCCGCAATCGCCGCTGCAACCACTGATCGCCGATTACTTGCAGGCGTTGGCGCAGGTGACGCAATGGCAGCGCCAGCAGTCGATCGTGCTGCTGCACCAGCTGCGCAGCGAAGTCCGCCAGCGGCTGGCCCAGCTCAAGCAGCTGCGCCGCCAGCAGACCTACGACGACCTGATCGACAACGTCGCCAAGGCCTTGCATGGCCCGCATGGTGCACACTTGGCCGAATGCCTGCGTGCACAGTACCGCTTCGCCCTGGTCGACGAATTCCAGGACACCGACCCGCGCCAGTGGGACATCTTCCGCCGCGTGTTCGCAGCCGATGACGGCGATGCCGCGCTGTTCCTGATCGGTGACCCCAAGCAAGCCATCTACGGCTTCCGTGGCGGCGACGTGCATACCTATCTGCAGGCCAAGGCATTGGCCGAAGCCGCGCCGGCGCTGGACCGCAACTTCCGCTCACGCCCGGGCGTGCTGCGCGCGATCCAGGCCTTGTACGACAACGCCGGCCCCGAAGCCTTCCTCGACGAACGCATCCAGTTCGAGCCGGTCTTGCCGGGCAGCAAGCGCAGCGACGCCGATTACCTGCTCGACGGCAAACCGGCACCGGCGCTGACCCTGCAGCTGATTACAGGCGACGCCGATGGCAAACCGTTGAAGGCCGATGCATCGCGCGACGCCGCCACCGCCGCCTGCGTGGCAGATATCCACAGGGTGCTCAGTGCCGCCCGCGAAGGCCGCGCGCTGGTCGATGACAAGCCGGTGCAGCCGGGCGATATCGCCGTGCTGGTGCGCTCGCATAAAGAAGCCTCACGTGTGCAGCAGGCCCTGGCCACACTCGGCATCCCGGCCGTAGCGGCAGGCAAGCAGAGCCTGTTCGCCAGCACCGAGGCGCATGAACTGCGCCTGCTGTTGTTGGCCTTGCTGCAACCGGCCGACGAAGGCCGCCTGCGCGCCGCATTGGCAACCGTGCTGCTGGGTGAAAGCGCAGCCGCCATCGCCGCGATGGAACACGAAGGTGAACAACAGCGCCTGCACCAGGAACGCCTGCTGCAATGGCGCGAGCGCTGGCAGCGTGGCGGCGTGCTCGCCCTGCTGTCGGACCTGTGCGCCGAGCAGGCCGAACGCCTGTTGCTGCTGATCGACGGCGAGCGCCGCCTCACCAACTACCTGCAGCTGGCCGAAGCCCTGCAGGAAGCCAGCAACCGCAGCATCGGCCTGCATGGCCTGCTCGATTGGCTGCAGACACAGATCGCCCACGCCGACGAAGGCGACGAAGCGCAGCTGCTGCGGCTGGAATCGGATGCCCGCCGTGTGCAGATCATCACCCTGCACAAGAGCAAGGGCCTGGAATACCCGCTGGTCTACCTGCCCTTTGTCGGCATCGCCACCAACGCGCCGGACAGCAGCAACCACCGTACCGTGCACGACGGCGAACAGCGCGTACTGCACTGGAAGATCGACAAGGAAGATCCCGATTGGAAGGCCGTGGGCCAGCAGGTCAACGCCGATGAGGAGGCCGAAACCGCGCGTCTGCTCTACGTCGGCCTGACCCGCGCCGAGCATGCCTTGTGGATAAGTGGCGGTGCCTTGACTGGCCTGGCCACCTCGCGGCTCGGGCCGATGTTGCAGGGCTTGCCCGAACACGCCGACATCCAGGTGATCGAAGACGACAGCGGCCCGGTGCCGACACGCCTGCCGCCCGAACGCGAGCAGGCCTTGCTGCCGGTACGCGAGGTGCGCCGCAGCGTGCCGCACGACTGGTGGGTCTACAGCTTCACCCAGCTCGCCCATGCCGAAGGCGGCCACGACACCGCTGCCGCTGCCACCGAAGACAGTGGCGGTGCCGCCGACGAACCGGCGCAGGTCGACGTCGATGCGGAGCCGGCCAACGAAGCTGCCGCCGCACAACCGGAAGTGTTCGATCCGCGTTTTGCCGGCAGTCGCTTTGGCAACGTGCTGCATGCCGCGCTTGAGAATGTCGACTTCGGCATCTGGCGGGATTGGAAACCCACCGAACAGGCACCCAAAGGGCAGGGCGAGATCATCGCCAAGGCCATGCGCGCAGACGGCTATATCGACGAAGAGATCGAAGACGGCGTAGCGCTGCTGACCGAGCTGATCGGCCAGACCCTGACTGTCACCCTGCCCGAAGGCGGTGCCCTGCATTCGCTGGACGAAGGCGAGCGCCGCGCCGAAATCGAGTTCCACTTCGCCATGCAGCCGACCACGGTGCCGGCACTGCTGCGCGTGCTGCATGCACACGGGGTTGTGCGCGGTCGCAACGGCTTCGGCCTGCGCCGCCAGCTGGAAGGGCTGATGACCGGCAAGATCGACCTTACCTACGTCCGCGACGGGCGCTGGTATGTGCTCGACTACAAGTCCAATCGCTTGCCGGACTACGCCCCAGCGCAGCTGGATGCGGCCATGCGCCACAGCGAATACGACCTGCAGGCGCTGATCTACACCGTGGCGCTGCACCGCTGGCTGCGTTTCCGCATCGGTGCAGGCTATGACTATGCGCGTGACTTCGGTGGCATCCGTTACCTGTTCTGCCGGGGCCTGGATGCAACGCGTCCGCAGTCGCCGGGCCTGTACGCGCACAGCTTCGCACCGGAGCTGGTGCATGCGGTGGATGAATTGTTTGCCGGTGGCCGCGACGGCCATGCGGCCTTGTTGGCACGACTGGGAGGCGAGGCATGAGCCTGCTGGCCGCATTGAACAAAGTCGGCGTCCTGCGCGCGCTGGATCATGCCCTGGCGCAGAGCCTGCGCCGCCTGGATGCGGAGACGCCGGATGCGGTGCTGGCTGCGGCTGCCTTGGCGTCGCTGGCGGTATCGCAGGGCCACGCCGGCTTTGATCCGACCCAGCCACAACGGCTGGTGGATGCGGGTGTGGAATGGCCGGCTGCCGAGGAATGGATTGCGCAGCTGGCGTCGTCCAAATGGATATCCACAGCTGTGGATAACAGCGTGGAGTCGCAGCAGGCGCCCTTGGTGTGGGAGAACGGGCTGCTGTATCTGCGTCGTTACCGTGAGTACGAACGCCGCTTGGCGGCGGGTCTGCAGCGAATCGGGCAGGCACCGGTTGTTGGTGGTGATGTTGCTGGCTTGGCGCAGGTGTTTGCTCGGTTGTTTCCGGGGCAAGCGGTGCCTGCAATCCAACAGGCTGATCTGTTCGGAGCGCCCTCACCCCAACCCTCTCCCGCAAGCGGGAGAGGGGGCCAGAAGCGGGCGGCGCCGCAAGACTCGCAGACCTCCGAGCAGCTGGACCTCTCCCTTCTCCCGCAAGCGGGAGAAGGTGCCCGAAGGGCGGATGAGGGGAGGCTTCTAGACCACCAGGCCCGCGCCGCAGCCACCGCCCTGCGCCACAACCTGCTGCTGGTCACCGGCGGCCCCGGCACCGGCAAGACCACCACCATCACCCGCCTGCTGGTGCTGCTGGCCGCACAGGCACAGGCCACAAACCAACCGGCACCGCGTGTCGCCCTGGCAGCGCCAACCGGCCGCGCCGCCGAGCGCATGGCTGAAAGCCTGCGCCACGCCCTGCAGAAGCTCTCGGCGCAAGGCATCGACAGCGCCCTGTGCGAACAGCTGCCAAGCACCGGTACGACTCTGCACCGCCTGCTCGGCGTGATCCCCGATTCACCGCGCTTCCGCCACCACGCCGACAACCCGCTGCCTTATGACGTCATCGTGGTCGACGAAGCCTCGATGATCGACCTGCTGCTGATGACCAAGCTGGTCGAAGCCATCGCTCCCGGCACCCGCCTGGTGCTGCTCGGCGATCCGGACCAGCTGCCGTCGGTGGAAGCGGGCGATGTGCTCAGCGCCATCCTGCGCGCGGCCGGCGATGGCCAGCGCACCACCGCAACGGACGCCGATGCACTGCGCCCGCTGCTGGGCGAATTGCCAGTCGATGCGATCGAAAACAAACCCGCCGACTTCGCCGGTGCCCGCGTGCAGCTGCAGCGCGGCTACCGCCAGAGCGAAGCCCTGCAGCTCGCACCGCTGGCCGCTGCCATGCGCGACGGCGATGCTATTCAGGCGTTGCAACTGCTACGCGACGGGCAGCTGACCGGCGTGCATTTCCACGAAGGCGATATCGATCCGCTGCAAGCCTGGCGCGAGCCACTTCAGCACTACTGGCAGGCGTTGGCCGATGCTGCCACGCCGGCCGATGCGCTGGCCCTGGCCGGCCGCATGCGCCTGCTTACCGCCGTACGCGAAGGCCCGCAGGGCGCGCGCGGACTCAATGCCCGCATCGAAGAATTGCTGGCTGGCACCCGTGGCCGCGCGCTGGGCCCGGGCTGGTTCCACGGCCGCCTGTTGATCATTGGCGAGAACAGCTACCGCCACCGCCTGTTCAACGGTGATGTCGGCATCTGCCTGCGTGATGGTGACGGCCGCAGCGTCAGCGCCTGGTTCCCCGGCGACGATCCTGCCAATCCGCGCGCCTTCCACCCGGCGGCGTTGCCGCTGCACGAAAGCGCCTTCGCTATGACCGTGCACAAGGCGCAGGGCTCGGAGTTCGACCAGGTCTGGCTGCAGCTACCACGCCGCGACAACCGCGTGCTCAGCCGCGAGCTGCTCTATACCGGCATCACCCGCGCCCGTAACGGCCTGCATCTGGCCGGTAGCGCCGAGGTAATCGAGGCGGCGTTGGCCCGCCACGCCAGCCGCTGGTCAGGCTTGGCGCAGCGGTTGGGACATGAGTTTTGATTTACTGAGCTGTAGCAACTAAGGAGAAGGGAATGAAAAGGAAGATGTTGGTAGGTCTGCTGTTGAGTGTTTGCGGGTTCTCCGCGTTCGCGGATGAAAACCGCTTTGAGCTGCCCTTAAGTGAGGTGCTGAATTCAACACAGGCAAGAGAATCGGCGGGAATTGATGGGAGCGTCCGTTTCTACTTCGGTAGTGCTTGGCTCCTGAGAAAGGACTATGTACCGGCTGGAAGCTTTGGTAATAGAGACGGGAGTGCCGTGATCTCAAAAGGAACAAACACAAAGCGCTATGAAACAAAGGAAGAAGCATGTCGAGACGTGATGACTGCGATATTGCGTGACGTCCAACGTATCGCTACGCGTAAAGGCGCGAATGCAGTTTTCTTCACTGCGGGATACTACGAGGTTGATCCGTTGACTGTCCGGTCCAACGAGAGCAAGTTGAGAAGTCAATTCATCTCTGAAGATAAGTATGTCTGTCGGTCTGCATGGATCAATACGAATGTGACTTTCGAGGTGATCTACGCGAATGAAGACGTGCAAGGCATGGAGGCAGGTGCGGGCTGATAGCTGTACTTGGCCGGTCGAAAAGCATCCTTGCTTGATGCCATGGGCCAGAGGTAAGCCGGTCGTGGTCTCCCCCCTTTGCCATAGGCAAGGGGGAGGGTTTGGGAGGAGTGCTTTGAAGCGCTTTGCTTTTCCCAAAATCCCAGCCTAAATAGGCCCAACCCAGAACACCGCAAGGAAGCCCATGAAAACCCTGGCAACCACCGCACTGCTGGTGCTGACCCTGACCGGCTGCAGCAAGGACGCACCGGCCACCGCCACGCCCGAGCCCACTCAGGCAACGACCAGCAGCAACGCGCAGAACGTCAGCAGCGCCCGCACTTTCCTCAGCCACATCTACGCCGGCTACCACCCCGACGCCGGGCTGGATGCCATCCTGCCCGACGAGCAGGTCTACACGCCGGCCCTGATCGCCGCGATGCAGGCCAATAGCGACGCGTACGCCGGCGAAGTTGGCTATCTGGACGGCGATCCGCTCTGCGACTGCCAGGACACCGCGCAGGACCTGCGCCAACTCAGCTTTGATATCCAGCCGCTGGCAGACGACCAACTGCGCGCCAGCACCCAGCTCGACGACCCGCAGCACCCCGTGCAGCTGCAGTTGACCCTGCAGCGCCAGGGCAGCAGCTGGCGTGTTGCCGATATCGCCAGCCCGCGTGCACCGAGTCTGTTGCAGGCACTGGAGCGCGACACCCAAGCTGCTAAGGGCAAAAAATAAAGGCTGCTTTAGTTTTTTGAAGTATTTGATCCCTTTGCGGTAATTTATAACGCGTACGTTAGATTTTGATGCTGTGGCAACCCGCATGCGATATTTCTAACGTTTACGTTAGATTTCGCTTGAGCTACACGCTTTTATAGCGCAATCTAAAGCCTGCGTTATATTCCAGGGAGCCAGCCATGCAGGTGCAGATCGACCAGGCGTCAGACATCGGCCAGTACGTCCGCGCTGTACGCAAGGCGCAGGGCCTGCGTCAGGATGATCTGGCAGCAATGGCGGGCACCAGCCACGTGGTCCTGGGCAATGTGGAGCGGGGCAAGGACACCGTGCAGATTGGCCGTGTATTCGAATTGCTGCGGCAGCTGGGCATTCGTGTGCAGCTTGATCTGCCTGTGGACCTGCAGCCGCCGGAGCGCGGCTGATGGCGATCGAGGTCGAGGTCGAGCCGCGTCAGCTCGATGTGTGGCTGGAACAACAGCGCATCGGTGAGCTGTACGAGCAGGGCAACCTGTGGGCGTTGCACTACGATCCGGTCTGGCGTGACAACGGCTTTGACCTGTCGCCGGCCTTGCCGCGCAATGCGGGCGAGATCCAGGACGGTGGCAGCCAGCGTCCCGTGCAGTGGTTCTTCGACAATCTGCTGCCGGAGGAGGGCGGGCGCCAGTTGGTCGCCGCCGATGCCGGCATCAATGCGGCCGACGCATTCGGCCTGCTGCAGCGTTTTGGTCCGGAGTCGGCAGGCGCATTGACCTTGTTGTCGCCCGGACAGCAGTTGCCGCCTCCCGAGTTGCGGCCCCTGCCCGATGCCGAGCTCTCGGCACGTATCCAGGCGCTGCCAAGGCAGCCGCTGTCGCATGGCGCGCCAAAGCGCATGTCGCTGGCCGGTGCGCAACACAAGTTGGCCGTGGTGTTGGAGCAAGGCCAGCTGTGGGAGCCGATCGGGCAGGCCGCCTCTACCCACATCCTCAAGCCAGACCACGAGCAGGTGGATGACTACCCGCACAGCGTGGTCAATGAGTGGTTCTGCATGCGCCTGGCTGCCGCGTGTGGCTTGCCGGTACCGGAGGTGCAGGTGCGGCGGGTGCCGGAGCCGGTCTATCTGGTGCGTCGCTTCGACCGTGAAGGCGAGGGACTGCACGTTCAACGCCGTTATGCGCTGGACGGATGCCAGCTACTGTCGCTGGACGCGGTGTTCAAATATCAACAAGCCAACAGCACCGCCCTGCGGCAGCTGTTGGATATCACCCGAACACCGGCAGCTACACGCTTGGCACTGCTGCGCTGGCAGCTGTTCAACTTCTTTATTGGCAATGCCGACGCCCATCTGAAGAATCTCAGCTTCCTGTGGGGCGAGAAGGGCTGGGAGCCGGCGCCGCATTACGATCTGCTCAGCACTGCGGTGTACCGGGCGCCCGACTGGGGAATCGAAACCCTGGTGTTCCCGATGGGCAGTGCCACGCGCTTTGCCGATGTCACCAAGGCGGAAATCGGTGCTTTTGGCCAAAGCATCGGGGTTCCTGCAGCGCTGACCCTGCGGGAGCTGGAGCGTCTGGCCAAGGAGCTGTGGCGGGAAGCGCAGGCACTGCTGCAGGCCTATGAGCAGGGCATCACCCATGAGGTAGATCCGGGTGAGGCGCGTCTGCTGCGGCAAATCGTTTACGGACCCATCACCGACGCGCTTGCCTGGGCATCCAGATGGAGTCGTTCCTGAGTCGGCCGTGGATGTTCGTAAAATCAATGAAAAACAAAGTCTTATGTATTTTCAGGGGGCGAGCGTACAACGCGATTAAGGGCCTCTCCATCCCCACTTCACCCCCGGCTGGTAGCATGTCTACCCCGTAATCCAAGCGCAGTTCTGTAATGGCCGATCCCAAGAACCCGTCCGTCACCCAAGCCCAGGCTGAAGACGCCGTGCGCACCCTGCTGCGCTGGGCCGGTGAAGATCCCTCCCGCGAAGGCCTGCTCGACACCCCGCGCCGGGTAGCCGAGGCCTATGGCGACTGGTTCAAGGGCTATAACGATGACCCGCGCGAGTACCTGGCCCGTACCTTCGAGGAAGTGGCCGGCTACGACGAAATGATCGTGCTGCGCGACATCGAGTACGAAAGCCACTGCGAGCACCACATGGCGCCGATCATCGGCCGTGTGCATGTCGGATACATCCCCAACGGCCGCGTGGTCGGCATCTCCAAGCTGGCGCGTGTGGTCGAGGCCTATGCGCGGCGCTTCCAGGTGCAGGAAAAGATGACCGCGCAGATTGCCGACGTCATCCAGGACGTGCTGCAGCCGATGGGCGTGGGCATCGTGGTGGAAGGCGCACACGAGTGCATGACCACCCGCGGCATCCACAAGCGTGGCGTCAGCATGGTCACCTCGCGCATGCGCGGCACCTTCCATGACGACGCGCGCACCCGCGCCGAGTTCCTGCGTTTCATCGAAGTCGGCCACGCCCGACGCTGAGCCCAGGGATCGCACGCGCTCGATGAAGTACCGCCAACGTATCGCCAGCTACCAGCGCCTGCGCGAGCAGCCGCTATGGAAACTGCTGGCCTCCGACCGTGCGCCGGTGCTGGTGGGCCTGTTGCAGGGCCTGCTGCTGGAAGCGGACCGCCGCATCCCCGGTTCCATCCTTGCCGAGCGCCTGCAGCAGCAGCTGGATACGCTCAATGGCGAGGAGCTCGAGGTCGAGCTGCCGCGCACCGCGCCGGCTTACATCGCCTACTGGCTGGCCCAGGGCTGGCTGGTGCGACGCCTGCCTGAAGGCGCGAGCGAGGAGGAGTACGAGCTGTCACGGCACGCCGTGCAGGCCATCCGCTTCATCGCCGGCATCGAGCACAACGCCAGCCTGGCCACCGAAAGCCGGTTGGCGATGGTGATGCAGCAGATCTCGCAGCTGGCGCAGCAGACCGAGGCCGATCCGGAAGCACGGCTGGCCGCACTGAAGGCCGAGCGCGACCGCATCGATGCCGAGATCGCGCAGGTGTCGACCGGCAAGGTCAGTGCGCTGGATGGCAAGCGCGCGCTGGAACGCACCCGCGACGTGATCCGCCTGGCCGATGATCTGGCCGAGGACTTCCGCCGCGTGCGCGATGACTTCGAACAGCTCAACCGCCGCTTCCGCGAACGCATCATCGACGACGAAGGCGCGCGCGGCGACGTGCTTGATCGCCTCTTCAACGGCGTCGATGTGATCGGCGAATCCGATGCCGGGCGCAGCTTCCAGGCCTTCTGGGACCTGCTCAATGATCCGCGTCGCAGCGGTGAACTCGACGCTGCGCTGGACACCGTGCTCAACCGTGGCTTCACCCGCAAGCTGGACCGCAACGAGCGCAACTTCCTGCGCAACTTCACCAGCACCTTGCTGGAACGCGGCGGCCAGGTGCACGAGGTGATGCAGCATTTCGCCCGCAGCCTGCGTGGCTTCGTGCAGAGCCGTGGCTATCTGGAACAGCGCCGGCTAAACCAGCTGCTCAAGCAGGCGCAGGGCCAGGCCCTGCAGCTGCGCGACGAAGTGCGGCCGACCGCGCCCACCGGCTTCGTGTTGCCGCTGTCGTCGGCGCGCATCCGCTCGATCGGCCAATGGCGCCTGCACGACCCGCGCACGCATCAGGTCGACACCTCCATCTATTACGCCGAAGCCGCCGAGATCACCCTCGACAGCGTCGGCGATCTGGTCGCGCAGTCGGAAATCGATGTGCGCACGCTGAAAGACAATCTCTTCATGCTGCTGGGTTCACGCCCGCGCCTGAGCATCTCGCAGGTATTGCGCGAGCGGCCGGCGCGGCAGGGCCTGGGCAGCGTGATCGGCTATCTCTCCATTGGCACCCGCCATGGCAAGGTGATGACCGACCAACTCGAAACCGTGGAATGGACCGGCGGTGATGGCGTGGTGCGACGCGCCCGCGTACCGCTGATCTGGTTCCTCAAGGAAAGACGCGATGAACTGGTCTGAGACCGAAACTGAAATGGAAGCTGCGCCGGCGCCGGCGGCCCCGGTGCTGACCGGTGGGGCCTTGTTCGTCGGCGACAGTGGCCGCCTGCCGGTCGATGCACGCCGCGCGCTGTGCCTGCTGCTGGCCGGCCCCAGCGTCGATGCCCAGCGCCAGCCGGCGCAATGGGCGGCACTGTTGCGCAATGAGGACGAAGTGCGCAGCCTGCTGTGCGAACTGTTCCTGGAACTGGTGCTGGACCGTGACGGCGGCGTCGCCTTCACCCGCCAGTTCGATACCGCCGAACTGGACTCGCCCAACCTGCTGCGCGCCGCACCGCTGACCTTCATCGAGTCGGTGCTGTTGTTGTTCCTGCGCCAGCAGCTGGCCGAGGCCGATACCCGCGGCGAACGCGCGGTGGTGGCCGAGTTCCAGCTGGTGGAAGCGATGAGCATCTACCAGAAGAACGTGTCCACCGACCAGGCCGGTTACGGCAAGCGCGTGGCCGCCGCCATCGCCAAGCTGCGCGAGAACCAGCTGCTGTCCAAGCTGCGCGGCAGCGAGGACCGCTACGAGGTATCGCCGGCGCTGAAACTGCTGTTCTCGGCCGAGGACGTGCAGGTGCTGGTCGAGGCCTACCGCCAGTTGCGCGACGGCGATGCCGTCACCGACGCGGTTGCCGACGAAGAAGAAGCCAGCAGCGACAGCGCCACCGAATGATGCCTGGCACCCACGCCACGCTGACCAGAATGACCACCGCCGCGCTGTGCGTGGCGGCTGAAGGATGAGCCGTATGGAAACCACTTCCCACACCCTGCTTCCCAACGCCGCGTTGTTCAACGACCCGGCCAGCGATGCGCGCGCGAACCAGTTCCGCATGCGCCGCCTGCAGGTGCTCAACTGGGGCACGTTCTCCGGCCTGACCGAAGTGCCGATCGCCGAGCGTGGCTTCTTGTTCGTCGGCCGCTCCGGCTCGGGCAAGTCCACCCTGCTCGACGGCATGAGCGCGCTGCTGACGCCGCCAAGCATCGTCGACTTCAACGCCGCCGCGCGCGAAGCCGAACGCTCCGGCCGCGACCGCTCGCTGGTGTCGTATGTGCGCGGCGCCTGGGCCGACCAGCAGGACAGCGAGTCCGGCGAGATCGCCACCCAGTACCTGCGCAAGGGCGCCACCTGGAGCGCCTTGGCGCTGGAGTACCTCAACGCCCGCGGAGATGCGGTGTCGATCGTGCGCCTGTTCTGGATTGCCGGTGCCGGCACCTCGGCCAATGACGTGCGCAAGCACTACATGGTGATCCCGCGTCGCTTCGACCTGGCCACCGAGATGGAAGGCTTCGACCTGGACCTGCGCAAGCTGCGCGGCCGCCTGGGCGAAGACGTCGGCCACTTCGACAGTTTCACCGGTTATGCCGAGCGCTTCCGCCACTTGCTGGGCATCGGCAATGACATGGCGCTGCGTCTGCTGCACAAGACCCAGTCGGCCAAGAACCTTGGCGACCTCAATGGCTTCCTGCGTGGCTTCATGCTGGAAGAGCCGCGCACCTTCGAAGCCGCCGACCGCCTGGTCGATGACTTCGCCGAGCTCGATGGCGCCCACCACGCCGTGGTCACCGCACGCCGCCAGGTCGAAACGCTGACCCCGGCGCGTGACTTCCACCAGGACCTGATGTCGCTGCGCAAGGGTGTGGCGACGTTGCGTGACCTGCAGATCGGCATCGACGGCTTCCGTGAGGAAAAGCGTCTTGAGCTGGTCAACGAGCGCCTCAAGGAAGTGGAGATGCTCGACCGCGGCCTGATGGGCGAGGAAGGGCAGCGCCGGCAGTCGCTGGATAACCACGAACTGAAACTGGTCGAGCTGGAACGCCAGCAGCGCGAGCAGGGTGGCGAGCGCATCGATGAACTCGAGCGCGAGCGCGTCCGCATCGAACGTGAAGTCGAAGAGCGCAGCCGCCGCCGCAAGCAGCTGGAAGGCGCTTGCCGCCAGCTCGGCATGGCGCTGGCCGATACTGCCAGCGGCTTCTCCGAGCAGGTGGAGCAGGCGCGTGCCTTGATCGACGGCACCAAGTCTGGCGCCGGCACCGTGGACGATGCCATTGCCGAGCGCATGGCCGAACGTCGCGATGATGAAAAGCGTTTCGCTGCACTGCGGGTGGAACTGGAATCGCTGAAGGCCGCGCCGAGTTCGATCCCGGCGCCGCTGCAGCAGCTGCGCGCGCGCCTGTGCGACGACACCGGCCTGTCCGAGTCCGCTTTGCCGTTCGTCGGCGAACTGATCCAGGTGCGCGAGGACCAGATCGGCTGGCGTGGCGCGATCGAGCGCGTGCTGCATGGCTTCGCGCAGTCGCTGCTGGTCGACGAGAAGAACCACCAGCAGGTCGCCGAGTGGGCCAACCGCACCCACCTCGGTACCAAGCTGGTGTATTTCCGCATCCGTGACAACGAGCTGCTGCATTCGCGCGAGCCGGAAAAGCGTTCGCTGATCCACAAGCTGCAGTTGCGTGACCACCCCTACGGCGACTGGGTCTACAACGAACTGCAGCGTCGTTTCGATTACACCTGCGTGGAAAACGCTGGCCAGCTGCGTAACGAAGACCGCGCGATCACCCGCGAAGGCCAGATCAAGCACCCGGGCGACCGCTACGAGAAGGACGATCGCCACGCGGTCAACGATCGCAAGCGCTGGATGCTGGGCCATGACAACCGCGACAAGCGCCGTGTGTTCGAACGCGAAGGCCAGGAGCTGGCGCAGCGCATCGCGCGCAGCGAGGCCGACGTGGCGATGCTGCGCAAGCAGCGCGAAAGCGGGCAGGAAAAGCAGCTGGCTGCGCACTCGTTGATCGAGCGCGACTGGGACGAGATCGATGTCGGCCCGCGCCTGCAGCGCCTGACCGATATCGATGAGCAGTTGGTCGATCTGCGCGAAGGCGACAGCGCCTTGGCCCGCATCGGCCAGCAGATCGAACTGACCCGCGGCCTGCGCGATCAGGGCAAGCGCACCTATGAAGATGTGCGCCTGGAACGCGCGCAGTTCTCACGTGAGCGCGTGCGCCTGGAACAGCAGCGCGACAACGGCCAGTCGCGCGTTTCCAGCGCACCGCTGACCGAGCTGCAGCGCGAAGGTCTGGAATCGCGCTTGCAGATCCTGCCGGGCTTGAACCTGGAAAGTCTGGAGAGCCACTTCCGCGTGATCGAGCGTGGTCTGGCCGAAGAGCTGGGCAGCAGCCAGGGCCGCGACGCCAAGCTGACCCAGCACCTGCTCGACTGCTTCCGCAAATACACCCAGCAATGGCCGGAGGACTCCGGCGACTTCACCGTGTCGCTGACCAGCGCCGACGATTTCCTTGCGCGTTTGACGCGACTGGAAAGCGACGGTTTGCCGCGCCACGAAGGCCGCTTCTTCGAGCTGCTGCAGACCCAGAGCAAGAACAACCTGCTTGCCCTGCAACGCCACACGGCCGAAGCGCACAAGGCGATCAAGCAGCGCATGGACGAGGTCAACGCCTCGCTGGAGCAGGTTGCGTTCAACCGCGGCACCGTGCTGGCCATCGACGTGCACGACCGGCGCCTGCCGGAAGTGCAGGATTTCCAGCTGCAGCTGCGTGCGGTGCTGACCCATCAGCAGACCGAAGACCGCTCGCTGGCCGAATCGCAGTTCAACGTGCTGCGCGAGCTGGTGCGTCGTCTTGGCGCACAGGAGCCTGAGCTGCGCCGCTGGCGCGAGCAGGTGCTCGACGTGCGCCTGCATGTGGAGTTCATCGGCGTTGAGCTGGATGCCGAAACCCGCGAGCAGGTCGAGATCTATCGCAGCGGCGCCGGCAAATCCGGTGGCCAGCGGCAGAAGCTGGCCACGACCTGTCTTGCCGCCGCCTTGCGCTACCAGCTCGGCGGCGAAGATGGCGAGCTGCCGCGTTATGCCGCAGTGGTGCTGGACGAAGCTTTCGACAAGGCCGATAACGAATTCACCGCGCTGGCGATGAACATCTTCGAGAACTTCGGCTTCCAGATGGTGGTGGCAACACCGCTGAAGTCGGTGATGACGCTGGAGCCGTTCATCGGCGGCGCCTGCTTCGTGGAGATCAGCGGCCGCCACGATTCGGGCGTGCTGCTGATCGAGTACGACGACGCAGGCAATCGCCTGAAGCTGCCGGCGCGCGCACGTGGTGCGATGGCGCAGGCCAGCGCGGAGGACGTGGCGGATGTGCCGGTTGCTGTTGAAGCATCGGTTGCTTCCAGCGCAACTGCTGATGCCGAGCTTGAAGCGCCGGTTGCTGAAGCTGCGGCGGAAGCGGAAGCCAAGCCTGTAGTGAAGAAAGCCGCGAAGAAGGCTTCGACCAAGAAGAACATTCCAGCTTGATGGCTTTAAGCTCGCGCTGTCCTCGCGATAACCAGCAGACTAACGTCAGCTGAAGAACTCGCGTCGTCCCCTCTCCCGCTTGCGGGGGAGGGTGCCCCGAAGGGGCGGGTGGGGGGCGCTTTTGACGTTGCTTTGGCTGTCGCATCAAGCCAAAGCCAAAGCACCCCTCCCCAACCCTCCCCTTGGCCTTCGGCCAAAGGGAGGGAGCACAGCCAAGCTCCCTTCGCTGCGCTTGTTACCCTCTGCATATCCAAAAACACCCGCAACGGAGATCAGCATGCATTACGTGGAAATCATCACCGCCCTGGTGGTGCTGCAATACCTGTTCTTCATTGTGTTGGCCGGCCGCGCGCGTGGTCGCTACGGCGTCAAAGCACCCGCGGTCACCGGTCACGAAGGTTTCGAGCGCGTTTACCGCGTGCAGATGAACACCTTGGAGCTGATGGTCGCGCTGCTGCCGTCGATGCTGATCGCCGCACGCTTCTGGCCAGCCGAATGGGTGGCAGGCATTGGCGCGGTGTACCTGGTCGGCCGCTTCATCTACTGGCGCGCCTATGTCGGCAATCCGTCCAGCCGCGGCCTGGGCTTCGGGCTGTCGATGCTGCCGGTGCTGGTACTGCTGCTGATGGCGCTGGCTGGCGCGTTCCTGCGCTGAACAATCCCGCTTTTTTCCGCTTTTGTGGGAGCGGTGTAAACCGCGAAGCTCATGGCCTCGCAGCTGCAGCTTGATCCGCAATTGCATTGCTTGCACGGCCTCTGGCATCGCCAGCTTCGCGGTTTACACCGCTCCCGCAACAACAGTGCTGAAACCAAGGGAGCCTCGCGGCTCCCTTGGTCATTTTTGCCAACTCAGAAATCCATGCTGAGTCTGGCGTAGGTGTAGCGGCCTGGCAGGTCGTAGGTTCCCGGGTCGTAGCCGTTGAGCGTGCAGCTCAGGCAGATCGGCGGGTTCTTGTCGAACACGTTGTTGACGCCGACGCTGAGCTTGACGCCCTTCATCCACGCATCGGTACGCCAGCTGATCTGCGCGTCGTGGTAGGTGGTTGAACCCAGCCAGTGTTGATCGGCAACGCTGTCGGTGCAGATCGCAAAGCCATTCGCACCGGCACAACTCTCGCGCAGACGGTCGATGTAGCGCATCGTCCAGTTCACGTTCCAGTTCTGGTAGTCCCAGTTGGTGGCGAAGGTCGAGCTCCACTCCGGGATCGCACTGTCGCTGACTTCGATGCCCGGTCCCTTCGGCTCGGCTTGGCCGGATTCGTTGATCAGCTCGTAGCGGGTTACCCAGGTCGCCTTCCAGTCAAAGCCAAGCTGGCCCCAGCCGGTTTCCGGCAGCAACCAATGCGCGGTGAAGTCCCAGCCGCTGGTGTTGATGGTGCCGAGGTTGGCGAGGATGTCCTCGAAGCGGACGATCTGGCCACGATCGTTGCGGGTGTAGCTGGCGCAGGCGAAGGCATCGCGGGTGTCGATGCAACGGTCCATGATCGACTGCGCATCCGGTGCCTGGATCGCCTTGTCGATGGTGTGGCGATAGAAGGTCACACCCAGATCCAGCTTGCTCGCCCAGCTGCTGTCCTCAGCCCAGCTCGGGCTCCACACTGCGCCGGCCATGAACGAGCGGCTCTCTTCCGGCTCCAGGTCGCGGTTGCCGGCAGTCACCACCGAGATCTGCGGGTTGGCCTGCTCATAGCCCGGCGGCACACCATCGGCGACGCACTTCGGGGTCGTCGAAGCGGCGTTGTTGCAGGGGTCGACGATGGTGGCGTCGAAGCGGCTCAGCGTGCCGTACAGCTCACCGATGGACGGTGCGCGGAAGCCCTGTGCGAACGACATGCGCAGCAGCAGCTCATCGGCCGGCTGCCAGCGCAGGCCGATCTTGCCGGTGCCGGTGCCGCCGAAGGTGGAGTAGTCCGAGTAGCGGCCGGCAATGCTCAGGTCCAGGCTCTTGCCCCAGAAGCCCTCGCGCGCCAGCGGCACGTCGAATTCCACATAGGCTTCCTTCACCGAGTAGCTGCCGATGGTCACGCCGGACGGTACGCCGTTGTACTCACCGGCGATGGTGATCGGGTCGGGGTGGTATTCGCCCTTGTAGCGACGCCATTCCGCACCAGCGGCGAAGGACAGCGGGCCGGCCCAGATATCGAACAGTTCGCCGGTGATGTTGGCCGAACCGAGCGACAGCGTGTTCTTGCTGCGGTCGCGCACGATCGGCGAGATCCACGCCAGCATCTGCGGGGTGATGGTGCCGGGCCCGCCGAAGATGTCCAGCGGCACGCAGCCGGCAATCGCCGCGCAGGCTGCAGGGTCACCCAGCGCCTGGTTGATGTGCTTGACGTTGTAGCTGCCGGTATTGGTCTGGGTGGCCTTGCTCTCGCTGGACATCACGTTGATGTCCCAGTTCCAGCTGCGCTGGTTGACCTCGAAGATGCCGTCCAGGCCTCCGGCCGCATACCAGGTTTTGACGTCCTGTTCGTAGCGGCGCGGGCCGCCTTCGACCGGGCGTCGGCCGAGCAGGAACAGATTGGGATTGGCCCCCATCGTGGTCAGGTCGAAGCCGAAGGGGTTGTATGGGTTGTTGGCCGAGATCACCAGCTTGGTTTCGGCCCACTCGTTGTAGACGCCGGCATCGGTGCCGAGGAAGAACGGTTCCGGCGCGGCCTGGTTGGCGGACTCGCGCTCGCTGTACAAGCCGCGGAACCAGCCGCTGACGTTGGGGGTGAACTCGAAGCGCACCTGGCCGAACACTGATTTGCGCTCGTTCGGGGTCAGCAGCAGGTTGTTGGGCGCGAAGTTGTAGCGATCCGCGGTGGTGAAGCAGTGATAGTCATCGGTGCGGGTACAGCCGGTCTGGCTGGGATCGAACACCGGGCTGGTAACGCCGGTATTGGAAGTGATGTTGTAGGTGTTGCCACTGGGGTCGGCGAACACCAGGCGTCCCTGCGGCGTGGCCGAGCTGCCGTTGGCGAGGCCGGTACCGGGCACCGGCACCGTCGCCCATTCGTACTCCCTTGAGGAGATCTCCTTCTGCTTGAACCACGACGCACCAACAATCCACTGCGCGCGTTCACTGCTGCCGCCAAAGCTCAGGTCGATGCTGCTGGTGTCGCCACCCTTGAGGTTGTAGTCGCCGTACTGCACCTCGACGTGGCCGCCTTCGGCGCCTTTCTTGGTGATGATGTTGACCACGCCGGCAATGGCATCGGAACCGTAGATCGAGGAGGCACCGTCTTCCAGCACTTCGATGCGATCGACGATTGCCAGTGGAATGGTGTTCAAGTCCACCGACGAGCCCACACCCGAGCCGGAGGACTCATTGACCCAGCGGATGCCGTCCACCAGCACCAGTACGCGCTTGGGCCCGAGATGGCGCAGGTCCACTGTCGCCGCACCGGCGCCGACACCGCCGCCATCGGGCGGGAAGCCGAAGTTGCCGCTGGAGTTGAGCTTGGTGCTCAGCGACGCGCCGCTGGCGGTGAGGTGCTGGACCACGTCGGCGACCGAGCTGTAGCCGGTGCGTTCGATGGCTTCGCGGCTGAGTACCTGTACCGGAACCTGGGTTTCCAGCTCGGCTTTCTTGATGCGGGTACCCGTGACTTGAATGCTGTCCAGGGTCTTGGGGGTACTGTCTGGCGCCTGTTGCGCGAAGGCCGCGCCGGGCAGCAGACACAACAATGACAAGCGGACAGCGCAGCTCAGGCGGCGCGGGCGTAGCGGTAACAACGTCATCGGAATGCTCCTGGTGATTGCCGGACTACGTGCCCGCCACCATGACGGGCGTAGCCGATTTGTAAGCAATTCGTTAGGCGCAAACAAGCAGAGCCGTCTCAACGCGAACCTGAATCCGCGTAATGGAACCGCCGTTACATCAGTTCATCGTGATGAATAGCCACCATCGACCAAGTGGTAGCTCCCGGTAATGAACGAGGCTTTGTCCGACAGCAGGAAGCAGGTCAACGCCGCTACTTCCTCGGCCTTGCCCAAGCGTCCGGCCGGGTGCAGCGCCACCAGTCCGGCGTAGGCGCGGTCGTCCATGTCCTGAAGCAGCGGTGTATCGATGAAACCCGGGCCCACTGCATTGATCCGCAGCCCGCGCGCGGAGTACTCCAGCGCTGCGCTCTTGGTCATGCCGATCAACGCGTGCTTGGCTGCCACGTAAGCTGCCGCGCCGGCCCAGCCATTGCTGCCCAGGATCGAGGCCATGTTGACCACCGCACCGCCGCCGCTGGCGAGGATCGCCGGGATCTCGTACTTCATCGAATAGAACACGCCGTGCAGGTTGACCCCAAGTACGCGGTGCCATTCTTCCAGCGGGTAATCGGCGGTCTGCAGGCTGGCGCCGCTGATGCCGGCATTGTTGACCGCCAGATGCAGGCCGCCGAAGCGTTCGTTGCAGGCGTTGACCATCAGCCGCACTGCATCCGGATCGCTGACATCCACCTGCAGTGCCTGTACCCGCTCGCCCAGCGACAGCGCGACCGCAGTTGCGGCATCGCCGTCGATATCGGCGGCCAATACGCTTGCACCGCGTGCGGCCAGCTGCCGTACTACTGCCTCACCGATGCCGGAGGCGGCGCCGGTAACCAGCGCAATGCGGCCGGTAAAATCGTGTTGCATGGGACGTTTCCACAACTGCGGTCATTCCGCATGTGGCCAGCGTCCCGCGTTTGCCTTGCAGGCGCATTGCGCGGGATCAATCCGGTGTGGTGGCGGATTCGTGTTTTTCGGACGGCGGCCGCGCTGCATGCTGGCCCGGATACGTGTGCAATGGCACGAACGCGCTCAGGTCATTGGCGCGCATCGGGCGGGCGAAGAAATAGCCCTGCCCGTACAGCACGCCCCTGCTGCGGAAGAAGTCGGCCTGCTCCTGGCTCTCGATGCCCTCCACCAGCGTCTGCATGCCCAGGCTGGATGCCAGCTCGATGATATGGGTGGCGACCTGGCTGGTGACCGCTTCGGTGCAGGCGGTGGAAGTGAAGCTCTTGTCCACCTTGAGGATGTCGAATGGATAGGTGGTCAGATAGGCGAGGCTGGAATAGCCGGTGCCGAAGTCGTCGATGGCGATCTCGATGCCCAGCGCGTGGATCGCCGCCACCACATCCTGCGCGCTGGTTTCCTCCAACAGGCCGCGTTCGGTGGCTTCCACCACGAACTGGCCGTTGCCTGTACCGATGGCCCGCTGCATATCCGCCAGCAGTTGCGGGGTGTCCATCGATTGCAGGTCCCGCGGCGACAGGTTCACGCCGAGGCGGAAGCGCGGGTACTGGCGAAAGAAGCCGCTCAGGTCCTGCACCACCAGCTCCAATACCCGGCGGGTGACCAGTTGGATCAGCCCGGCATCCTCGGCAAAGGGAATGAAGCGGTCGGGCGGAACCACGGTGCCGTCTTCGTGCTCCCAGCGCAGCAGCGCCTCGGCGCCGATGCAGGTGTCGTCCTGCAGGCAGAACACCGGCTGGTACACCAGGAAGAAGTGGCCCTTGTTGATGGCACGCAACAGCTCGGCACGGGTCGACCATTGCCGGCGGATCATCACCAGCGCCATGCCCAGCACCGCCAGCCCGGCGACGATGCCGATCGGGATGAACCAATGGGCGAACTGGGCCATGCGCGTATCAATCGTGGCCAGTGGCGTGGCCACGATCACCCCGGTGCCACCGGGGCGCAGTACGCGGCGCACCACCAGGTAGCCAGCCTCGGCATCGGTGAAGTGGCCGTCGTGGTTCTTGTCCGCCGTGGTCGTGGTCCAGCGCGGCAGCAAGGTGCCCTGACGCGCGGCATAGCGGCCGTCCATGCTGTTGAACAGGCCAAGTGACAGATCGGGGCGGGCAAACGGGGAGATCAGCCCATCCGGGTAGACCAGCAGGGCGTAGCCATCCTTCTCCAGTATCACGTACTCGTGCCCGGGCAGACCCGGCACCTGTACCTGGGTGTAGACCAGCACGCCGTCCGCTGCACGCAACGGGTTGGGTGGCAGCGCGATCTGCTGCATCAGTGCACCGCCGGAGGAACAGACCACCTTGCCGTCCTGCAGGTACAGGGTGCTTTTGACGATGTGCGAGCTGATGCCGAAACGCTGCATGCGCAGCAGCCCGGCCGGGCTGCAGGGGGCATCGCCGCTGCTGCGCATCTCCGCACTCAGGCGCTCGATCACGCCGATGGTGCCGGCGACCTCGCGGCGAATGCTCGTGGAGACGTCATCGAGCAACACGTACTTTTCGCGGATGGCCTGTTTGCGCGCCTGGTGCAGTGAATACAGCACCGGCACACAGGCGAGTATCGCTGCGGCGAGCAGCAGCAACGCAGCGATTCGATAACGTTTGCTCATGGATGCGCCATCCCCGGTTGGCTTCTTACTGCACCACTATGTGATGTACGTCAAGAATTTCCAGTGGCCGAAGTTTAGCTATGTGCAGGGCAGCTTCACGCCGCGCTGAACGTATCCCAGGCCATGCGTGCGATCAGCACCACCACCAGCACCACAAAAAGCTTGCGAATCAATGGGGTGCCGCCACGCAGGGCGAGCCGGGTGCCGGTCACCGCGCCCAGCACGTTGGCCGCCGCCATCGGCACCGCAAACGCCAACAGCACGTTGCCGCTGGGCACGAAGAACGACAATGCCGCGACATTGGTTGCCAGGTTGACCACCTTGGAGGCGGCCGAGGCGCGCAGGAAGTCCAGCCCGAAGAAGCGCACGAACAGGAAGATCAGGAAGCTGCCGGTGCCCGGCCCGAAGAAGCCATCGTAGAAACCGATAACCCCGCCCATTGCCAGCGCGATCAGCAATTCGCGGCGGCCAACCTCGCGCGGCCGGTGCAGTGCGCCGAAATCCTTCTTGGCCAGCGTATAGCCCAGCATCACGATCAGCAGGGTCAGCACCAAGGGCCGCACCGCCTCCTTGGACAGCAGGGTCACTGCGGTTGCACCGAGGAAGGAGAACGCAAACGCCGCGGCGGCCGCCAGCAATACCGGCCGCCATGGGAAACGCACCGCGCGCGCATAGCGCAGCGCCGAGGCACCGGTGCCGAATACCGAGCTGAACTTGTTGGTGCCGAGCAAGGCTGCTGGCGTCTGCTGCGGCAGCGCAGTGAACAAACCGGGCAGCTGGATCAAGCCACCACCGCCGACTGCCGCGTCCACCAGCCCCGCGATGAAGGCAATGACCAGCAGCCACGGCAATTCGGGTGGAATCAACTCCAGCATGGCAACTCCGGCGCAGGGCGCGACAGCATACGCTCAGCGCAGCGGCGAATCGCTTGGAACCGTGGACTGCGTGGATGAAAATGCGCGGATGCAGATATCTCCCACATCTTCCTGTCCCTGCGGCCGGGACCAGACCTACGCCGGCTGCTGTGGCCGCTACCACGCCGGCCAGGCCGCACCGGATGCCGAGTCGCTGATGCGTTCGCGCTACAGCGCCTATGTGATCAAGGACGTCGATTACCTGCTCGCCAGCTGGCACCCGGACACCCGTCCGGCAACGCTGTCGCTGGACGATGCCCCGGGCCAGCGCACGCAATGGCTGGGCCTGAGCGTGCAGCGTCATGCAGTCACCGGCGAAGACACCGCAGAAGTCGAGTTCACCGCCCGCTACCGCGTAGGCGGCGGCAGCGCGGTAAAGATGGTCGAGCACAGCCGTTTCCAACGCATCGACGGCCGCTGGTATTACCTCGACGCCGCCGGCACCTAGCCCCCTACCTTGTGCGCAGCGCAGGGGAAGGCAGATAGCAGGAATCCATAGGTAGAGCCGAGCCACGCTCGGCTGGGGCTTTGCCGGTGAAGCCTCTGCCGAGCATGGCTCGGCACTACGCTTCCGCTCCCTCCCTTGCGCGCAGCGCAGGGGAGGGCTGGGGAGGGGTGCCATTGGCTCTTCGCAGCCCTCAACCATCCCCAGCATCGCGGCTCACGCCGCTCCCACAACCAAGCAGAACCAACCGCAACCACACACCCACACCGCTTATCATCAAGCTCCAGTGCAAGGAGCGTATGGATGAACCCGATCAACCTGCTGCGTGCAGGCACCACGCTGGCCGCGCTCACGCTGGCCTTCTCAGCCAACGCCGCGATCACCGACTTCGGCAGCTGCGGTGCCTCGCTCAAGACCGCCGCCGTCGCCCAGGGCATCAACGGCGAGAAGTTCGATCAGGTTTTCAGCAGCATCACTCCCGATCTGAGCGTGTTGCCGCTGCTCGATGCGCAGCCTGAATTCACCACCCCCATATGGGATTACCTGGCCTCGCTGGTCGACAGCCGCCGCATCGCCGATGGCCGCGCGCTGCTCAGCCAGCACCGCGTGCTGCTGGATCAGGTCAGCGCCCAATATGGCGTTGATCCGGCCACCATCGTCGCGGTCTGGGGTGTGGAGAGCGATTACGGCCGCGTGTTCGGCAAGCGCCCGTTGTTGCAGTCCCTCGCCACCCTGTCCTGCAACGGCCGCCGCCAGCCCTTCTTCAAGGGCGAACTGCTGGCCCTGCTCAAGCTGATCGACAAGGGCGACTTGAACCCGACTGGCCTGACCGGCTCCTGGGCCGGCGCCTTCGGCCACACCCAGTTCATGCCGTCGACGTATGCCCGCATTGCCGTGGACGGCGACGGCGATGGCCGCCGTGATCTGGTCGCCAGCATCCCTGACGCGCTGGCCTCCACCGCCAACTATCTCAAGCAGTCCGGTTGGCGCACCGGCCAGCCGTGGGGCGTGGAAGTCCGCATCCCGGCCAATTTCAACGCCGCGCTCGCTGGCCGCACCAAGCGCAAGCCATTGGCGGACTGGCGCGCGCTGGGCATCACCCTGGCGGACGGCAAACCGCTGCAGGCGTCGGCTATCGCCGACGACAGCAATGCCGCTTTGCTGCTGCCGGCCGGTGCCAAGGGCCCGGCCTTGCTGGTGTTCCGTAACTACGACGCGATCTACTCCTACAACGCCGCCGAGAGTTACGCGCTGGCGATCGCCACCTTGGCCGACCGCCTACGCGGCGGCACCGGTCTGAGCGCGGCCTGGCCTACCGATGATCCAGGTATCGGCCGCGATGAGCGTCGTGAACTGCAGACCTTGCTGCTCGCACGTGGCCACGATATCGGCAGCGCCGACGGCATGGTCGGCACCGCCACCCGCCGCGCCATCCAGGTGGAACAGCAGCGCCTCGGCTGGAAGGATGCCGATGGCCGCGCCGGCAGCCGCATCCTGCAGGCGCTGCGCAGCGCCAAGCCGGCGCAGCCAACGGCGTTCCAGCTGCCGCCCAACTACCAGCAACTTGTCCAATCACCGATCGTACGGAGCAGCGTTTCAATGAAGGATGTGCAGGGCCTGAGCACAGGCGACTTCAAGGGCTTCACCGCCTGGAAGGTGGAAACCCCGTTCTCCACCGCGGCCATCAGCGTGTTCGGTGGGCAGTTGCTGTCCTTCGTGCCCAATGGCGGCCAGGACGTGATGTGGCTTTCGCCCAGCGCCAAGCAACCGCCCACGCCCATCCGTGGTGGTGCGCCGGTGTGCTGGCCGTACTTCTCGCGGCAAGGGCAGGGCAACGACGTGCCTGCGCATGGTTTCGTGCGCACTGTCGCCTGGGAGCTGCGCGACGCCCGTCGCGAAGCCGATGGCAGCATGGTGGTGACCCTTGCACCGCCGCCGATGGACAACCTCGGGCTGCGCCTGCAGATGGTGGTGCGCATCGGCCGCACCCTGGAGCAGGAGCTGATCACCGAGAACACCGGCAGCCAGGCGACCAGCTTCACCCAGGCCCTGCACAACTACTTCAACGTCAGCGATGCCTTGAAAGTGGATGTCACCGGACTGGATGGGCTCACCTACCTGGACAAGCTCGACAGCGGCAACGCCCACGTGCAGAAGGGCGACTGGAACCTGCGCGACCCGCGCGATCCGGGCCGCAGCGACCGCCTCTACACCCAGGCCGGTGGCCATTACGTGCTGCGCGACCCGGGTTTCAAGCGGGCCATCGACATCAGCACCAGCGGCAGCCGCACCGCCGTGGTCTGGAATGCCGGCGAAGCCGGTGCTGCAAAGATGGACGACATCGGTGCAGCGTGGCGCAACTACGTCTGCGTGGAGGCTGCCAATGCCGGCCCTGACGTGATCGAACTGGCTCCCGGCGGACGCCACACACTCAAGCAGGTATTCGAGGTCAAACCACTTTGAGTGAAATCCCGTTGTGAGGCGTACGCGCGCGGACTAGTGTCAATCCCGCTGCCATGAGGGCAGTAGTTGTTCCATCAAGGAAGAAAGCATGCCGAATACCCAGTGGTATTACACCGACGCCCAGCACGAGCGGCAGGGTCCATTCGCCACCGCGCAGATGAAGCAGCTGTTTGCCGAGGGTGGGCTGGCGCCGTCGGCGCTGGTATGGCGTGCGGGCATGGAGCAATGGCAGCCAGTGCAGGACTTCGCGCTGGAACTGGCCTGGCCGGAGCCGGCGGGAGGCAATCCTTACGCCGCATCGGCCAGCGGCATCACCGCGCCAGCGCTTGAGTTGGACGATAAGTTGAAGCCCTACGCCGACTTTGTCGGCAACAACTTCGACAAGTATCGGAAGAAATGGCGTTTGGATGAGAGGCAGCCCAATGGCAATGGCACCTGGCATTGGCCAGCGTTTTTTTTCGGCGTGATGTGGATGCTCTATCGCAAGATGTATGGGCTCGCTGCGATGTGGGCAGGCGGATCCATGGCGCTTGCAACGGTGTTGGCTCTGCTGGGCGTCCCGGATGTCGTCGGATCCAGCACTAACATCGGCATAGCTGCGGTTGCAGGTGCTTTGGGTAATACGTTCTACCTGAAGCATGTGCAGAAGGAGATCCAGCAGGCGACGGCTGCCAATACTGGCGGTGCGCATGCTTTACGGGCGCAGTTGCGACTGCGCGGTGGCACCAATGGTGCCGCCGTGGTGATTGGCATTGTTGTTTTGGTGGGTATCAATCTATTGATTGCAGCCGCGATTGCATGATGTCTCTCAGTGCCCGCCCTTCGCGGGCAGGCACTGGCCTTCAAGCAGGATGGTGCTGCAGCAAGCTTTAGCTTGTGTCAGCGCAGCGGCGCAGGTCGGCGCAGCACCAGCAAGGTGATCACACCGGCCACCAAGCCCCAGAACGCAGAGCCAATACCCGCCATCGACAATCCCGATGCCGTCACCAGGAAGGTCACCAGCGCTGGCTCGCGCTCGGCCTCTTCCTTCAGCGCCACCGCCAGACTGTTGCCGATGGTGCCGAGCAGGGCGATGCCGGCCAGCGTCGCAATCAGCTCCTTGGGGAACGCCGCGAACACCGCCGCCACCGTTGCCCCGAACAAGCCGATCACGATATAGAACACGCCAGCACTCACTGCCGCGGTGTAGCGCCGCGCCGGGTCCTCGTGCACATCGCGGCCCATGCAGATCGCCGCGGTGATCGCCGCCAGGTTCAAGGCATAGCCACCGAATGGTGCCAGGGCGGTATTGACCACGCCGATCCAACCGATCACCGGCGATATCGGCGCGTCATAGCCAGAGGCCTTCAACACCGCCACGCCCGGCACGTTCTGCGAGGCCATGGTGACGATGAACAAGGGCAGGGCGATGCCGAACAGCGCCGCCCACGACAGCGTCGGCATGGTGAACACCGGCAGCGCCATCTGCAGCTGCACCTGTTCCATATGCATCAACCCCTTGCCACTGGCGATCGCCACCCCCACCAGCAAGGTCGCAATCACCGCATAGCGCGGTAGCCAGCGCCGGCCCAGCAGGTAGGTGGCAAACATCAGCAGTACCAACAACGGCTGGGTGTTCACCGATACGAAGACATCCAGGCCAAAGCGCAGCAGCACACCGGCCAACATGCCCGAGGCCAGCGACACCGGAATCCGCCGCATCGCCTTCTCGAACACCCCCGAGAAACCGGCCACCGTGCCCAGCAACGCGGCCAGCACGAACGCACCGATCGCATCGGACAGCGGCAGCGTGGTCGCCCCGACCACCAGCATCGCCGCGCCCGGGGTCGACCAGGCTGTCACCACCGGCACCCGATAGCGCAGCGACAGACCAATACAGGTCACACCCATGCCGATGCCCAACGCCCACATCCACGACGCAATCTCGGCCTGCCCGGCACCAACGGCTTGCGCGGCCTGGAACACGATCACCGCCGAACTGGCAAAGCCCACCAGCACCGTAATGAAGCCGGCAACCACCGCAGGCAACGAGAGATCACGAAAGAACGAACGCGGAGCCGGATTGGTCATCTATATAGAGGGGTGCGACGGATCAACCCGCATTGTGGCCCAGCAAGCCGCTCTACGGTCCCAGACAAAGGTAGGCGGAGTAATAGCCCCTCTCCCGTTTACGGGGTGAGAGGGGCAGCTTGCGAACCATTGGTTCGCTGCCCATCGAACGCCCTTGCGCCAGCGTAAGGGCCGGGGCGCGGAGCGGGGGTTGGGGTGAGGGCAGCTCTTAGCACTGCCATGTAGCAGCTCAGTACCGGACCAGTCGTCCAGCAAGCACCAGAACAGCAAGTCGACAGCGAACTCGTCCAAGCTCCTGATCTGCGCTTGGGAGCGCGTGCAAAGAGGCACAAAGAGCAAAACCCAACCCCGGCACCCCCGGCACTTTGCCAACTCTGGCCCCAATCCCCGATTTGCCGCTCTGCAACAAAAAGTGATTGCGATTTTCACAAAGATGTCTAGAATCCACCTCCTCGCTTCACGGCGCCGATCACAGCAGTGACCGACACCAAGAAGCGACGTCACCAGCCTCGAAACAGGGTGTTGACGGAAACAAAAAGCCTGCCATAATAGGCGGCTCGCTTCGACGAAAAGCCTTCGGGCCAGCGCTGAAGCCGCCAAGTCAACAGCCTCTCAAAAGGTGTTGACGAAGCAGAAAAGCCGCCATATAATGGGCGGCTCGCTACGACGGAAACGTCGCAGCCTACGAAGAAGGCGCTGAGGCCCGATTCGAAGTTCTT
>NZ_JBRREF010000002.1:115000-117822 GCF_056760135.1 Stenotrophomonas sp. STEN023
TGGAAAAGCCGGCCATAGAAGGTGATAGCCCTGTATTTAAAAGGGCCATTCCAGTGAAGACGAGTAGGGCGGGGCACGTGAAACCCTGTCTGAATATGGGGGGACCATCCTCCAAGGCTAAATACTACTGACCGACCGATAGTGAACCAGTACCGTGAGGGAAAGGCGAAAAGAACCCCGGAGAGGGGAGTGAAATAGATCCTGAAACCGTGTGCGTACAAGCAGTAGGAGCTCGCAAGAGTGACTGCGTACCTTTTGTATAATGGGTCAGCGACTTACTGTTCGTGGCAAGCTTAACCGTATAGGGGAGGCGAAGGGAAACCGAGTCTGATAAGGGCGCATAGTCGCGGGCAGTAGACCCGAAACCGGGTGATCTAGTCATGCCCAGGGTGAAGGTGCGGTAACACGCACTGGAGGCCCGAACCCACTCCCGTTGCAAAGGTAGGGGATGAGGTGTGATTAGGAGTGAAAAGCTAATCGAACCCGGAGATAGCTGGTTCTCCTCGAAAGCTATTTAGGTAGCGCCTCATATGTATCCTCTCGGGGGTAGAGCACTGTTATGGCTAGGGGGTCATCGCGACTTACCAAACCATTGCAAACTCCGAATACCGAGACGGACTGTATGGGAGACACACGGCGGGTGCTAACGTCCGTCGTGAAAAGGGAAACAACCCAGATCCACAGCTAAGGTCCCAAATTTACTGCTAAGTGGAAAACCATGTGGAAAGGCACAGACAGCCAGGAGGTTGGCTTAGAAGCAGCCACCCTTTAAAGAAAGCGTAATAGCTCACTGGTCGAGTCGGTCTGCGGGGAAGATTTAACGGGGCTAAGCAGTAAACCGAAGCTTGGAGTGCATAACTTTGTTATGCGCGGTAGAGGAGCGTTCCGTAAGCCTGTGAAGGTGAGTTGAGAAGCTTGCTGGAGGTATCGGAAGTGCGAATGCTGACATGAGTAACGATAATGCGGGTGAAAAACCCGCACGCCGAAAGCCCAAGGTTTCCTTGCGCAACGTTAATCGGCGCAGGGTGAGTCGGCCCCTAAGGCGAGGCAGAAATGCGTAGTCGATGGGAAGCAGGTTAATATTCCTGCACCTCGCGTAAGTGCGATGGAGGGACGGAGAAGGTTAGGTGTACCAGGCGTTGGTTGTCCTGGGGAAAGGCGGTAGGTTTGAATCTTTGGCAAATCCGGGATTCTTTAAGACCGAGCACCGAGACGAGCCTTTAAGGCGAAGTCACTGATACCACGCTTCCAGGAAAAGCTCCTAAGCTTCAGCTTACGCAGACCGTACCGTAAACCGACACAGGTGGGTAGGATGAGAATTCTCAGGCGCTTGAGAGAACTCGGGTGAAGGAACTAGGCAACATGGCACCGTAACTTCGGGAGAAGGTGCACCCTTTTTGGTGGCTCATGCGAGCTATAGCTGAAGAGGGTCGCAGTAACCAGGCCGCTGCGACTGTTTATCAAAAACACAGCACTCTGCAAACACGAAAGTGGACGTATAGGGTGTGACGCCTGCCCGGTGCTGGAAGGTTAATTGATGGGGTCAGCCGCAAGGCGAAGCTCTTGATCGAAGCCCCAGTAAACGGCGGCCGTAACTATAACGGTCCTAAGGTAGCGAAATTCCTTGTCGGGTAAGTTCCGACCTGCACGAATGGCGTAACGACAGCGGCGCTGTCTCCACCCGAGACTCAGTGAAATTGAAATCGCTGTGAAGATGCAGCGTTCCCGTGGCAAGACGGAAAGACCCCGTGAACCTTTACTATAGCTTTACACTGAACGTTGAGTTCGTCTGTGTAGGATAGGTGGGAGGCTATGAAACTGTGGCGCTAGCTGCAGTGGAGCCATCCTTGAAATACCACCCTGTCGTGCTTGACGTTCTAACCTAGGTCCATTATCTGGATCGGGGACCGTGTATGGTGGGTAGTTTGACTGGGGCGGTCTCCTCCTAAAGAGTAACGGAGGAGCTCGAAGGTACGCTCAGCGCGGTCGGACATCGCGCACTGTGTGCAAAGGCATAAGCGTGCTTGACTGCAAGATCGACGGATCAAGCAGGTAGGAAACTAGGACTTAGTGATCCGGTGGTTCTGTATGGAAGGGCCATCGCTCAACGGATAAAAGGTACTCCGGGGATAACAGGCTGATACCGCCCAAGAGTTCATATCGACGGCGGTGTTTGGCACCTCGATGTCGGCTCATCACATCCTGGGGCTGTAGTCGGTCCCAAGGGTATGGCTGTTCGCCATTTAAAGTGGTACGCGAGCTGGGTTCAGAACGTCGTGAGACAGTTCGGTCCCTATCTGCCATGGGCGTTGGAAGTTTGAGAGGGGCTGCTCCTAGTACGAGAGGACCGGAGTGGACGAACCTCTGGTGTTCCGGTTGTCACGCCAGTGGCATTGCCGGGTAGCTATGTTCGGAAGCGATAACCGCTGAAAGCATCTAAGCGGGAAGCGCGCCTCAAGATGAGACTTCCCGGGGCACAAGCCCCCTAAAGGAACCATATAGACTATGTGGTTGATAGGTCAGGTGTGTAAGTGCAGCAATGCATTGAGCTAACTGATACTAATGATCCGTGTGGCTTGACCATATAACCTCAAGTTGCCTTGGCCGACATGACATGTCGATAGATTCCAAGTCCACGCTACGTCACAAGACCTAATGCGAGACAGGCGCCTGATCCGTTGTTTGGATGGCGACACTCCAACTGTCTCCCTGATGAAATTAGCGCTATGGAACCACCCGATCCCATCCCGAACTCGGAAGTGAAACGTAGCCGCGCCGATGGTAGTGCAGCCTAAGCTGTGCGAGAGTAGGTCATCGTCAGG